>CAVIFG010000033.1:0-12997 GCA_963641955.1 Escherichia coli | reverse complement strand
TTTTTATCAAAAATTATTGATTTATTGCCGCATTAGGTGTAAAATATATAAAGTAATTATTTTATAAGGAGCCTGCACCATGAAAACTGCGGCAGTAATATGCGAATACAACCCGTTTCATAACGGGCACAAATACCAGCTCGAGCAGACCCGCGCGGCGGGGGCAACGCACATCGTTGCCGTAATGAGCGGGAACTTCACGCAGCGCGGCGACGTCGCCGTGTTTGACAAATACGCCCGCACCCGCACCGCGCTGGAAAACGGCGTCGACCTCGTGCTGGAGCTTCCCACGAAATACAGCCTGTCCTCGGCGGAGGGATTTGCCGCGGGGGCGGTGGGAATAATAACCGCCCTCGGCTGCGTGGATATGCTTTCTTTCGGCAGCGAAAGCGGCGACATCGCCGCGCTGAAAGAAGCCTCCGCCGCCAGCGAATACGCCGTGCACACCGATAAATTCTTCGACCTTATGCGCAGCGGGAAAAGCTATCCCGCCGCCCTCGCCGAAGCAGTCAAGGAATACTACACCGACGACGTGTACGAAACGCTCTCCGCGCCGAACAACACCCTCGCGGTGGAATATCTTAACGCCCTCGACAACTGCGGCAGCAGGATAGAACCTTTCACCGTGCCGCGCACGGGTGCGGGTCACGACAGCGCCGAAGAAAACGGCGGCTTCGCTTCCGCTTCGCTGATAAGGAAAAAGATACTTGCCGGCGAGGACTGGTCGCAGCTTTCCCCTGCGGAAAACTCCCCCCGCGCAGACGTGAAAAACCTCGAGCGCGCGATACTCGCAAGGCTGCGGGAAATGCGCCCGGATGATTTTCTGCGGCTGTACGACGGCGCAAACGGCCTTGCGGAGCGCCTTTACAAATCCGTCAGAAAGGCCTGCACGCTGGATGAGCTGTATATTCTCACCAAAACCAAGCGCTACACCCTCGCAAGGATACGCCGCGCGGTGATGTGCGGATTTCTGGGGCTGTACAAGGAACAGCTCAACGTCCCAAATGCGTATATCCGAATACTCGGCATGAATGCGCGCGGCCGCGAGATACTGGCAAAGGCGGACTGCCCGCTGCCGATAGACACTTCCCTGAAGGCGCTCTCCGCCGCGAGCCGTGAAGCTCACAGGCAGGCGTGCTTCGAGGAGCACTGCGGCGACCTGTATTCCCTTGCGTTCGAAAAGCCCCGCCGCTGCGGGTACGAATTCACTGCAAAACCCGTGATAATCAACTGATATTTGACCATGGAGGAGCATAAAATGGTAACAGTATCCGAAATAAACTACAAGAACTTCGGCAAGTGCATAAAAATGGACAACGGCACCGCAAGCCTTATCGTGACCGTTGACATCGGCCCGAGGATAATCTCCTACTGCCTTAATGGCAAGGAAAACCTGCTGTTTGAGGACGTAAACAGGGATTTCAGCGACGGCTCCGAGGAGCTTCGCGAATTCTTCGGCGACGACAAAACATGGTACATATACGGCGGACACAGGCTCTGGAGCAGCCCCGAAAGCTACCCGCACAGCTATGTCCCCGACAATGAACCCGTTGAATACGCCGACCTCGGCGAATTTGACGGCTTCCGCGGATTTGCTTTCCACCCGCCCGTTACAAGGACAGGGCAGAAGCACACCATACAGGTTTGGATGGACGAAACCGCGGGTTCGTCGCGCGTGAAAATATGCCACGACATCACGAATGTTTCCGGCGCGATAGTCACCCTCGCGCCGTGGGCTATGACGGTATGCGCGCCGGGCGGCGTGGAGATTTTCCCGCAGAGCACAAAGGACAACGGCCTGCTTTCAAACCGCAGAAATGTTTTCTGGAGCTACTCCGACATAAACGACGACCGCTTTTTCCTCGGGAACAAATACGGCACGCTTCAGCAGGTAAGCGGCGCGGAGGGGAAATTTAAAATAGGCATGAACAACGAGGACGGCTGGGCTGCGGTGGTAAACCACGGGCAGATCTTCCTCAAGAATTTCGATATGAACATCGACGGAAATTACCCCGACTACGGCTGCAATTTTGAAACATTTACGAACGGGCTGTTTCTTGAATGCGAAAGCCTCGGCGAGCTGGAAACGCTGAAAAACTATCAGTGCGTTACCCTCACGGAAAAGTGGGAGCTTATCGAATGCAGCGACGCATTTGACCGCAAAAACGAGGACAGCATCGACGAATTTGTGAAGAAATATGACCTCGGCAGACGCCGCGAAACTTCCTCTATCCTGCGCACATTCATGTCGCACGGAATAGATTAAACAAATCGGCAGACGCCGACGAAAGGCAATTTATGAGTTTATACACAGACCTCCGCGCGGAGCAGAAAACGTTTATTTACCACGGATATCAGTTCGGCGCGGACTTTATCGAATACGAATTCAGCATAGACGACGAATACTACTTCTACCCCCGATGGGAGTTCGACAGCTCCCTCACCGCGGGGGAGTACGACCGCGCCCTTGCGGAGCGGATAGCGTTCTCGCTGGGCATGGCGGAGCTTGTTTCCTACTGGAAATGTATGTGCTGCCCGCAGGTGGAGATACGCTGCGGCGGCCTTGACGAATGGGAGATAGGCTGGTGGAAGAAGCTTTATTTCAACGGCTTGGGAGAATTTTTCTATCGCAACGACATCACCCCCGATTTCGACGATTTCATGGAAATAACCGCGCCGCTGCCCGAAAAACTTCCTCCGCAGGAAAACAAGCTGCACGGCGTGCTTGTGCCCGTGGGCGGCGGAAAGGACAGCGTGGTTTCGCTGGAGCTGCTGAAAAAGGCGGGGGAGGATATCCACCCATACATCATCAATCCGCGCGGGGCGACCCTCGGCTGCGCGGAAGCGGCGGGCATAGACAGCGGCAAGATAATCGGCGTAAAACGCTCGATAGACCGCACCCTGCTCACCCTCAACAGCGAGGGCTACCTCAACGGGCATACGCCTTTTTCGGCGGTGGTGGCGTTTTCGACGGAGCTGTTCGCCTGCCTTAAAAACCTGAAATACATCGCGCTTTCCAACGAAAGCAGCGCCAACGAAGCCTATGTCGAGGGCACCACGATAAACCATCAGTACAGCAAATCCACCGAATTTGAGCGCGATTTCCGCGAATACTGCGCCCACAGCTTCGGCAGCGGCGCGCCGGAATATTTCAGCCTGCTGCGCCCGTGGAGCGAATGGCAGATAGCGCGGGAATTCGTGAATTATCCGCAGTATTTCGGAGTATTCCAGAGCTGCAACCTCGGCTCGAAAACAAATACATGGTGCTGCCACTGCGCAAAGTGCCTTTATGTTTACATCCTGCTGGCGGCGTTCCTTGACGACGACGTTCTCACGAAAATTTTCGGCTGCAATATGCTCGAAAAGGATGAACTCTTCCCCATGCTGGACGGTCTTATGCTGGACGGCACGGATAAGCCGTTCGAGTGCGTCGGCACTAAGGAGGAGGTTCGCCTTTCGCTGAAAATGGCGTGCGACAGGCGCGGGGAGAAACTCCCGCCGCTTCTCGTGCGTTTTTGCGAGCACTTCCCGAACTACACGGCGGCGGATCTCAGCGATTATTTCGACAGGAACAACTTTGTACCCGAGCAGTTCCTGCCGCTTATCGGAGGAAAAGCATGAACATTGAAAATCTTATCCCTGTTTTTAAGGGAAAACGCTGCGTTATCCTCGGCTTCGGGCGCGAGGGCAGGATATGGCTGGACATTCTGCGGCGGCTGAACGTCTGCGCGGAGATAGCCGTTGCGGACATGAACCCGCTTGATATCGACGGCGTTACCCTGCACTGCGGCAGCGATTATCTCGAAAAATGCGCGGACTACGATCTTATCCTGCAATCCCCGGGGGTTATCATCAAGGACAAACTAAGCGCCGCCGCAAAGTCGAAGATACTCACGCAGACGGAACTTCTTCTGCGGCTGAAGCCCTGCCATATAATCGGCATAACAGGCACCAAGGGAAAATCCACGACATCATCGCTGATACACCATTTTCTCACCGCCTGCGGCAAGAAGTCAATGCTTATCGGAAACATCGGCGTGCCGCCGCTTGAGCGCTTTGAGGAGATGGACGCGGACGCCTACGCGGTGTGCGAGATGAGCTGCCACCAGCTTGAATTCGTGCGCCACTCCCCCGACATCGCCGTGATACTGAACATCTACCCCGAGCACCTCGACCATTATGTAAGCTTCGAAGCGTATTCCGAGGCGAAGCGGAACATCTGCCGCTTCCAGACCGAGAATGACTGCGCGATCCTGAACGCCGAAATACTCCCCGCCGAGCATGGCGGAAAGCTCGTGACCGCGGGCTTCAACACCCCTGCGGACGTATGGACCGACGGGCGGAGCATAAAGCTTTTCGGCAGGGATATCCCCGAGGAAAAAATAAACACCCGCCTGCTCGGGAAGCACAACCGCTATAATATTGCCGTTGCGCTTGCCGCGGCGGTTACTGCGGGCGCGGATATGGAGGAATGCCTTGCTTCCCTGCCCGATTTCAAGGGGCTGGAGCACCGCCTTGAGCACGTTGCAGACATAAACGGCGTGGAATATATCAACGACAGCATATGCACAATCCCCGAAGCTGCCGTCGCGGCGGTAAAGGCTTTCGATGGGACGGACTGCATTATTCTTGGCGGAATGGACAGGGGCATATCCTACAAGCTGCTGGGCGATTTTCTGAACACGGGCGAGGTCGCGAATGTGATACTCCTCCCCGACAGCGGCGAGCGTATCGGAAAGCTAATCACGAATCCCGATGTTAACATCATCCATGTGAAAAATATGGAGGAAGCCGTGCGGGCGGCTCACGGCTGCGCGAAGAAGCGCGTGCTGCTCTCCCCCGCTTCCGCAAGCTACGGATTTTACAAAAATTTCGAGGAACGCGGAAAGCACTTCAAGCAGCTTGTGAATGATCTCAGATAAAATTCAAGCGGACTGTGAGTTTATCACAGTCCGCTTTCGGGTATATTCAAACAGCCGCCTGCGCTTCGGGCTATTCGCGGACGCGCCGCTAGGCTGCACAGCGCGCCACCGTCGGCACGGCTGTGGATCTTACCCTGTTGCATTCTATGCGGCTGAATGATTTTCGTGATTATTTTCAGCGCCCTATGTATGCCGCCGCGATGGCGCACATCTCCCGCACGGCGTTATTCATCAGCATGAGCGGCGTCGTATGCGAGGAATGGTGCGATACCGTCAACCCCTCCCGCGCGGCATAAATATGCGCGCGGAACTGGTGATAATCGCTCGTGACGATCGTTACGTTTTCCGTTATGCCAATGCCGCGCAGTATCTCGGCGGAAAAACGCAGATTTTCCGCCGTGGACGTCGACGCGTCCTCCATGATTATCCTGTCTTCCGAAATGCCGCGGGCGGTGAGATACCGCCGCATTGCCTCCGCCTCGGAAATATCCTCGCCCCTGCCCTTTCCGCCGGAAACCACGCACACCGCCTGCGGCTCGTCATTGAGTATTTCCAGCGCCGTGTTCAGCCTGTCCGACAGCATTCGGCTGGGTATCTCGCCCCTCACCTGACAGCCGAGCACGATCACGCAGTCGGTTCGGGCAGAGGGCGTTTCCGCATAGCGCGCCATATTCACCCCGAAAAACACGCACACGCCTGCACAAAAGAGCACCATCGTCCCCGCGAAGATGACCGCAATTTTTCCGATGATATGCCGCCAGATCTTCCCGACAAACGCGGCGATTTTACGTCGGAAAAACAGCGCGCAGAACGCCCCGCCGAATAATATCGTACCGACGATGTTTCCCGCGTTAATACTGAACGTAAGGTTGACCCACACGAAGCATACGGCGCACAGCGCCATCAGTATCGTGCACAAAATGTTGACTGTTTTTTTCATTCACGCTCCTAAAAGATATCCCCCGTTTTTCAGCGGGGGATCGTTATTAACTGTTCATTCCAAGCTCTATCGCCTTCATGTTGGAGTCGACAAGGTGTTTCTTTGTGGAAGGGATTATCTTCTCTAGCGCCTTTCGGATTATCTCCGCAGATGCAATGCCCGTTTCCTTGATAAGCCTGCCGACGAGGATGATATTCGCCATGCCGCGCAGGCCGTTTTCATCCGCCATTTCCGTGGCGGGGACATATACGCAGTTGATGTCCTTTCGGTCGGACTTCGCGCCGACCAGCGAGCTGTCCACGATGGCAAGCCCGTCGGGCGCCACCGCATTGATGAACTTGTCGTAGGACGGGTTGTTCATCACGATGAGGATATTCGGCTCGGTCACGAGCGGGGAGCCTATCGGCTTATCGCTTATGCATACGGAGCAGTTTGCCGTGCCGCCGCGCATTTCGGGGCCGTAGCTCGGGAGCCACGAAACCTCCCTGCCGCTGAGAAGTCCGAAGTATGCAAGCATTTTCCCCGCGAACAGTATTCCCTGCCCGCCGAAGCCTGCGAGGATTATTTCCTTGTTTTCGTCGTTCATCTTACTGCGCCCTCCTTATAAACACCGAGGGGATAATACGGTATCATGTTTTCCTTGAGCCAGTCCAGCGCCTCCACGGGGGATTTGCCCCAGTTGGTCGGGCAGGTGGAAAGCACCTCTATCAGCGAAAATCCCTGCTTATTTTTCTGGAATTCAAAGCCCTTGCGGATCGCCGCCTTGGCTTTTCTTATGTTTGCGGGGTCAGTGACGGTAACTCTCTCCGCCAGCGCAACGCCGCTTATCTGCGAAAGAATTTCGCACACCTTTACGGGGAAGCCCTCGACGTTAGTGTTTCTGCCGTAGGGGGTGGTCTGCGTTACCTGTCCCGGAAGGGTGGTGGGCGCCATCTGTCCACCGGTCATGCCGTAGGTGGTGTTGTTTATGAATATTACGGTGATATTCTCGCCGCGGGTCGCCGCGTGGATGGTTTCGGCGGTGCCGATGGCGGCAAGGTCGCCGTCGCCCTGATAGGTGAATACAAACTTGTCGGGGTTCGCTCTCTTAACGCCGGTTGCGACTGCGGGGGCGCGTCCGTGCGCCGCTTCTATCATGTCGCAGGCAAAGTAGTCGTATGCCATTACGGAACATCCTACAGGGCAGACGCCTATCGTATCACCCTCAATGCCCATCTCGTCAATGACCTCCGCCACCAGCCTGTGAACAATCCCGTGGGTGCAGCCGGGGCAGTAATGGAACGGTATATCTGTAAGCGCGTGCGGCTTTGTAAAATCAGGCATGATTATTCTCCTTTCAGCTCCTCATCAAGCTTAACGATCTGTGCGAGTATTTCCGAGGGCTTGGGAATAACGCCTCCTGTCCTTCCGAAGAAGGAAACGGGCAGCCTGCATTCTATCGCAAGCTTTACATCGTCGACCATCTGTCCCATGGACATCTCCGTTACAAGCACGCGCTTCGCATTTGCGCAGGCGGCCTTTATCTGCTTCTCGGGGAATGGCCAGAGTGTTATCGGGCGGACCAGTCCCGCCTTTATTCCGCGGCTGCGGGCGGTTTCAACGGCAGACCTTGCAAGGCGCGCGGTGGAGCCGTATGCCGCAACGACGATATCAGCGTCGTCGGTGAGGTACGTTTCGGCTTCGGGGCACTCCGCCTTTACCTGCTCGTAGCGCTTGAAGCGCTCTACGTTGTGATATTCCAGCTCTTCAGCCTGTAAGTACAGCGAGTTTACTATGTTATGCGGGCGCTTGTTTCCGTGGCCGTTGGTCGCCCAGGGCTTTGTGGAAGCGTCGGACATCTTTATCTCGCCCTCTGCGAATGTAACGGGCTCCATCATCTGACCGAGCAGTCCGTCCGCAAGGATAAGCGCGGGCATTCTGAACTTATCCGCCATATCGAACGCCTTTGTGACGTAATCCGCCATTTCCTGAACGCTTGCGGGGGCATATACCAGCACCTGAAAATCACCGTGGCCGAGCGCACGGGTAGCCTGCCAGTAATCCGACTGGCTGGGCTGAATGCCGCCAAGACCCGGGCCGCCGCGCATTACGTTGATGATAACGCAGGGCAGGTCGGAGCCAGCGATGTAGCTCACGCCCTCGCTCTTGAGGGAGATTCCCGGGGAGGAGGAGGACGTCATGCAGCGTATGCCGGAGCTTGCGCAGCCGTAGACCATGTTTATCGCCGCGACCTCGCTCTCCGCCTGCAAAAATACTCCGCCCACCTTAGGCATTCTCTTTGCCATGTACGCAGAAATTTCCGTCTGGGGGGTTATCGGGTAGCCGAAAAAGCACTTGCAGCCTGCTCTTATCGCCGCTTCGGCAAGGGCTTCGTTGCCCTTCATAAGGTTTCTTTCCATCAGTCGACGCCTCCGTTCTTCACCGTTATAGCGCAGTCGGGACACATTACTGCGCAAAGCGCGCAGCCAATACAGGCGTCATCGTCGATGCAGACGGCGGTGTAGTATCCTTTCTTATTCAGCTTGTCGTGCTGTATGCTGACGATTTTCTTGGGACAAGCCGTAGCGCAGAGTCCGCAGCCCTTGCAGGCGTCGAAATCCACTTTCATTTTTGCCATTGCAATTCTCCAATCTGCCGCACTTTACACATAATGTCTGTTATTTCTTTATCATCCCACTCCCGCTGCGGCGCTCGGGCACAAATATAATTAACAGGCGGACGATCCGCCCTAGATAATATCGTATCTGCGGCGGTTACGGGGCTTTACCCTCTCCGCCGATATATCCGCGCCCGAAAGCGCGGGGGCGTTACTCCTCCCAGAACGGGCGGACATACACCTCTACGGGGAAAAATCCCTCGAGCCCGAGGGACTTCTCCGCCGCCGAAAATACCAAAGGAAGCCCCGTCTTTTCGGCGCATTCCTGCGCAAACGGGACAGACGAAAGCACATCCTGCGCGGTGGTTTCCAGACCGAGGTTCGAGCTGTTGACGATACCCGTCGCTTTCAGACCCGAAACCTGCTCGATGTCGTGCAGGAGCTCCAGATTTTCCTCGGGAGTGCGCGTAAGAAAGCGGTATTTGTTGACGACATACAGCATATCATAGCCGCACTCTCTGAGCGCGCCCGCATACTGCCCGAGGGCAACCGCCCCCGCGTCGTCCCCGCCGACGTCGATTATCACCCTGTCATGCTTGTCCAGCAGGGCGCTGACATCAAAGGTCAGCGCGGGGATATCGAGGTTGGTGTTGGCATACTTCGGCGCGGCGAGCTCAACGCCCGCCCTGCCGAACAGCTCGCCGAAATCCGCCGTGCGGAAATAAGGATTCACGATGTCGAGGTCGACAATGCACACGCTCTCCCCCGCCGCCGCATAATGCAGCGCGAGATTAACCGCAATATTTGTTTTTCCCGAACCATAATGTCCCGTAACGGCGACCGCTTTATTCAAATGCATTTTTTCTCCGATCAATAATAGGTGTAATCATTAATACTGCTGCCAATGCATCCAACGCAGGAAACCGTGCCTATCACAAGCAGGATATAAAGTCCCACGCCTATCGCTGCAAGGATAAGCATTGCACGGCAGTAGTTCTTCTTGGGCTGAGGATAATCTCCAAAGGCGTATACAAACTGCAGGATAAGGCTTACCAGCGGGATAGCGCTTGTAAGCAGGATAAAGCCTAACCACTGGCCGACAGACATGGTTTCCGACTTTTCAGCGGGGATGTTGTTGTTCATGTTGTAATTAGGCATCTGCGCGTAATTTCCTGTGGTGTTGTATGTATTCTGCTGGGGGATGGGCGCGGGTGCAACGGGGGTGGAATTCTGCGCCGTGGGCATGGTATCCGACGGATTTACGGGCTGCGAAAACGCCTGATCGGAGGGCTTGCTGAGATCAACGGCGCTCTCCATGGGCTCGCCGCACTGGGGACAGAACTTTCCGTCGCCGCTTACAAGTGTTCCGCATTTGCTGCAAAATCTTTCCATAAATTACCTCTCTGTCATAAATAAGTATTTTCTGCGCGTGCACGCCGCGCATAAGTAACATTGTACAATTACATGATACCACAATAAGCTCTGATTGTCAATATGAACAAAAAAATCACTTTGTAAGCCACTGGCTCATGCCCGCGCCCCATACCTCGTTCGGGCGCTCGCGGAAGCCGAATTTCTTGTAGAACGGCTCCTTTCCCGTGGCGGACATAAGGTACAGCACGATGGTTTCGCCCTCCTCAAGCGTGGAACGCATGAATTCCATCGTTCTTTTCAGCATTTCCGTGCCGATGCCGCGGTGCTGGTACTCGGGGATGACCATTACGTCGGTGATGAAGTTCGCATAGCTGCCGTCGGACAGCACTCTTATCATGCCCACCGCGCGGCCGTTATCCCGCACGCAGGTTATGTGGAACGCGTTGTTGAGCGCGTTTGCGGCTATTCTGTCCGAAAGCACCATGAAATTCACCTGCCGCCGCATTTCCTTATATTCTTCCAGAGTCGGCGCTTCGTCTATGTATTCAAGTGCCATTTTATTCCTCCCATTCCATGAAATCAGCCGTCCGAAAACGGACGGCCGAATATTTATTCGCTGTCGCCGCTGTCGGTTCTGTCAGCGGTATCCTCTGCCTCGGACTTGGAAAGGTCAATCTTTTCGCTGCCCTCGGGCGTATTTGCTGTTTCCTCGCTTGCCGCAGTCACAACGTTGCCGTCAGTGTCTATCTCGCCTGTCATAAGGCGGTAGAAATCGGGGCCGTCGATCTTCTCATGCTTCATGAGGTACTGTGCGCAGCGCTCAAGCAGGTCGCCGTGCTGGGTCAGGATGTCCTTCGCCTTTTCGTAGCCTGTTTCGATTATCTCGCGGATTTCCGCGTCTATCTCGCTGGCAACATTTTCGGAATAATTCCTACCCTGAGAATAATCCCTGCCGAGGAACACTTCGGTGTTCTCGCTGCCGTAAAGTATCGGGCCAAGCTTCTCGGAGAAGCCGTAGCGCGTTACCATGTTCCTTGCAACGGATGTTGCGCGCTCGATATCGTTGGAAGCGCCTGTGGAAATATCATCAAGGATAAGCTTTTCCGCAACTCGTCCGCCGAGGAGAACGACGATCTCCTCCTCCATGTAGGTCTTGCTTACAAAGCTTCTGTCCTTTTCGGGAACGTGCATCGTGAAGCCGCCTGCCATGCCGCGCGGGATGATGGATACCTGATGCACCTTATCCTGCGTCGGGGAGAAATATGTCGTGATGGCGTGACCGGACTCGTGGTAAGCCGTAAGGCGCTTTTCCTCGTGGGTGATTACCCTCGACTTCTTCTCGGGGCCGCATACTACCTTGATAGTAGCTTCCTCAATATCGCTCTTTGTAACAGCCTTGCGGTTTGCGCGCGCCGCCAGCAAAGCCGCCTCGTTTACGAGGTTCTCAAGATCTGCACCCGTAAAGCCCGCGGTGGTCGCCGCGATGGTGTGAAGGTCGACATCGGGGCCGATGTTCTTGTTTCTTGTGTGGACCTTGAGTATTTCCTCTCTGCCCTTGATGTCGGGGTAGCTTACGACGATCTGTCTGTCAAAGCGTCCCGGACGGAGCAGCGCGGGGTCAAGGATATCGCGGCGGTTTGTTGCCGCCATAACGATGATGTTTTCGTTTTCTGTGAAGCCGTCCATCTCAACGAGAAGCTGGTTCAGCGTCTGCTCGCGCTCGTCGTGGCCGCCGCCAAGACCCGCGCCGCGCTGTCTGCCGACCGCGTCTATCTCATCGATGAAGATGATGGAGGGTGTGTGCTTCTTCGCCTGATCGAACAGGTCGCGCACTCTCGACGCGCCGACGCCGACGAACATCTCAACGAAGTCCGAACCGCTTATGGAGAAGAACGGAGCGCCCGCTTCGCCTGCAACTGCCTTAGCAAGCAGGGTCTTACCTGTTCCGGGAGGGCCGACGAGCAGAACGCCCTTGGGAACTCTCGCGCCGATCTCACGGTATTTTCCGGGATTCTTGAGGTAGTCAACGATCTCAACAAGCTCCTGCTTCTCCTCGTCCGCGCCCGCAACATCGTCGAATGTTACCTTCTTGCCCGACTGCTGGCGAACGTTCGCGCGGGAGAACTGGTTCATCTTTCCGCCGCCGGAGGTCTGGCGCATAACAATGACCGTGAAAATGATCATCACGCCGACAAGCAGCAGATACGGAAGAATTGTCGTGAGGAACGTGTTATCGGATATCGGGATATAATTCTCGACCAGCGGGGTATCGTTCACCTCGTTGTAGCGCACGCGGTATGTCGCGACCCTGCCGTCGGAGGTGTAGCCGCTGTTGATATCACTAATGAATATGCTTACGTTCGGAACGGAATATTTCTTGACTTCCTTGCTGTCCTTGGTGACATAGGAGAGAGCACCGCTGCCGAGGTCAAGCTCGAACTCCGAAACATTGAGGTTGTCGAACTCGGAAATAACGTCGGAATAGGATACCGCGTTTCTGTTCGCGCTGCTGTTTGCGAAGTTCAGGATAGACACCAGACCGAAGATAAGGACAAAAATTATCACGAAATAGATAATTATACCCTTTAATTTGTTTGACTTCATTTAGACCGCCTTTCCTAAAGGAATTTTCCTTCATATATTATGTTCTGCACACAAAAAGCTATGTGTATGTATCTTGTTTGTCAGGATTTTTTTATGCCTATATACGGCAGGTTGCGGAACTTTTCGTCAAAATCCAGCCCGTAGCCCACCACGAACAGATCGTCTATCGCAAATCCCTCATAATCCGCCGAGAAGCCCTTTACAACTCTGCGGGACGGCTTGTCCAGCAGGGTGACGATCTTCAGCGACTTGGGGCCGCGCTTCAGCAGCTCGTTCTTGAGTGCGTAGAGCGTCCGCGCCGTATCGAGTATATCCTCAACGAGGACGACATCCCTGTTTTCAAAGTCGATTCCCTCGCCGATGGAGAGCTTCACCTCTCCGCTGGAAACCGTGCCGCTGCCGTAGCTGGAAGCACGGAGGAAATTTATCTCAAGCGGGCACTTTATCTCTCTGATAAGATCCGCGAAAAATACCACGGAGCCTTTCAGCACGCAGATAAACAGCGGATTTTTGCCCTCGTACTCGCGGGTGAGCTGCGCGCCCATTTCCGCTACCTTTGCC
>CAVIFG010000032.1:11871-13259 GCA_963641955.1 Escherichia coli | reverse complement strand
ATTCTTGCGGCGACGCCACAGGAAGCGCCGCACAGTGCCGCAGGGAATACCGCCCGAAAAACGCTCACGCCGCTCGGAATTATTCGGTGAAGCGCGATGCAGGCGCCTGCTGTCATGATAACATACCCCGCAACGCTGGAAACCGCCGCGCCTGCAATGCTGAGCTGCGGCAAGGATATAAGTATCGGGTTGAGCACAAGCTTCACCGCAACGGAGCAAATCATCAGTATCAGCGGGATATGCGCCTTTCCGACCGCCTGGAATATCCCGAACATTGCCCCCGAAAGCACCATAAACAGTCCGCCCATGCAGAGTATCACAAAAGAATCAAGGCAAACCGTAACCTCTGCTTCGCGGCTTCTGTACAGCATACGCAGTATCGGCTCGGCAAGCGCCGCCGCGCCGAAACAGGCGGGGCACCCGATAAGCGAGCAGGCGCGAAGCTGCATGGTTATATTTTCTGAAATAAGCGAGTTATCACGCTTCTCCCACGCCGCCGCAATGGCGGGGGAGGATGTCTTATCCGTCATCCCTGCAAAGGATGGTATCAGCATAAACAGCGACATTGCAATTCCCGTATAGCTCCCGTACATGAAGTTCGGAAGCCCCTCAAGCCCGCCGCAGAAAGACAGTATATCCGCGAAATGCTCCGTAAAGAACGCGCTGTTTACCTCAACGGAACTGCTGAGCGTGCGCGTAACGGTAAGCAGGTCGGCAAAGGAAACGCAGTTCATAACCAGCGCCGAGGCGGCTATCGGTGCGGCTTCTTTCAATAGCCTGAGATAAATCTCCCGCCTGCTGAAAACCATCCTGCACGGCGCGCAAAGGCGGCTGTGCCTGCGGTCACATAATATAAGCGTAATCAGACCGCACAGCTCGCTTATGCTCACCGCCAGCACTGCTCCCGCCGCCGCGTAGGGAAGAGCCTCGTCCGTGCTGCAAATTATCCTCCCGAAGAAAAGCCTGCCGCTCTCTGCGCATTCCCGCGCCCTGAAAAGCACCGCGAAAGCCGCCGCAAGCCCGAAAACCGCCCGCGAAGCTGCCTCCGCCACCGCCGCCGCAGCAGACGGCATAACATCCGACATACCCTCATAATAACCCCTGAGCACGCAGGCGGTGCAGCACAGCATAACTGCGGGGGCAATACACATGATCGCGGGTGTGCTTTCGGGGGAGCAGGCAATATATCGCGCAAACGGAGCAGCGAATATAAATACCGCCAGCGTTCCTGCAAGCCCTATCACCGAAAACAATACAAGTGCATTTTTCTTGACCGCCGCGGCGTACTCGTTTCTGCCCGCTGCAAGACTCTGCGCGGTTATCCTCATCATAACGGTGGGAACCCCCGCGGCTGTCAGCGCGAAAACGGGCGAGTACAGTCCGTATGC
>CAVIFG010000032.1:0-11861 GCA_963641955.1 Escherichia coli | reverse complement strand
ATCTTGAACAGCGCCCCGACTATTTTTGTTATTGCCATGGAAATAAACAATATCACGGTGTTTTTTATGTAGTTTTTTCCTGTCATAGATCTAGTCCTTTCCGACGGATAACTCTTTTTGTACAAGTTTATTTTCGGCGCGGACGGTTTATGCCGCGTAACCAAAAGCGCGGCAGGAACATATTATTAATCAGGCGATATACCGCCGCATCCGATGAGAAAGGAGCAATCTATGGAAAACTACAAAGAGCCGTTCAAGCCCGTAAGGCGCCCCGGCTACGCTTATGTTCCCGTGCAGCGCATGGAAAAGGTGTATTCACCGAGCAAGGCTATAAGAGTGGGAACAATTTTCCCCGAACTGAACATACCCATCGACGAATATGAGAGGGGGCTTTACAATGGGAAATAACATGAACTCCCGCCCGATGCCCCGACAGAACAACAACGCAAGGCCGCCGCAGAACAACTGCGAAGAGCTTCTCCACGCAATAATGGAAGCGGATTTTTTCGCGCAGGATCTGAAGCTTTACCTTGACACTCACCCGAACGACGCCCGCGCCGTTGAGATGTACCGTGAAGCGTGCCGCCAGTACAAGGCCTGCAAGGCAGCCTTCGAGGACAGCTTCTACCCGCTGACGCCTTGTTCCGCAGGCAAGGACGGAAAGTGGGACTGGCCCGAGGGCGTATGGCCGCCGTTTAATTGATAGAATTGAGGTGATGATATGTTTATTTTTGAGAAAAGAACGCAGATACCTGTCTGCATAAAAAACAGAAATCCGAGACTTGCGGGGATTATTTTGAGCCAGTACGGCGGTCCCGATGGCGAACTCGGCGCATCCCTGCGCTATCTCTCGCAGCGTTTCACCATGCCAGACAACATGGGCAAAGGGCTTCTGACTGACATAGGCACTGAGGAACTGGCACATCTCGAGATAGTTGGTTCGATAGTCGGACAGCTTACCGACGGCGAGGGAGCACGCAGTTTTGATAAATACGGAACCGGTGCATATTATGTCAATCATTCCAACGCCGTTTATCCCGCAAACGCGAACGGAATGCCGTTCACGGCAGCATATCTCCAGTCCATGGGCGACCCCATCGCAGACCTTACCGAAGACCTCGCCGCAGAACAGAAAGCACGCGCAACATACGACAATATTCTCCGTCTGTCGGACGATCCCGACGTAAACGAGGTTATCAAGTTCCTGCGTGCCCGCGAGGTCGTGCACTTCCAGCGGTTCGGCGATGCGAAGCATACTATTTTAAGCAAATCATCTCCGACTTTATTGATAAATCCCTTGAAATACAAGACGCAAAGTGCTATAATGTTCGCAGAATTAAAATTCCATAAAGGAGCATTCAGCCATGACAAAGCAAATAATTTCAATAATTTTGGCGCTGATAAATCTTGTAACATCTATTCCGGACTATGCACCGCAGAACGCTGCATTTTGGCAGCCCTCCGAGAATTACGATATGGACTACGCAGATCCAAATTCAAGGTGGAGTTTTGACCGCTGCCGTGAAACAGAGCACTTCTACATCTTTTGGGAAAAGGGCTTCGGAAGCGACCCGGGAGCTTCCACCGTCCCGGAGAATATGCGCGTTGACATATCCGACCTCGCACAGAAGCTGGAGCAGTTCTGGCAGACGGAAACGCAGTCCCTCGGATTTGCGGACACGCTTGACGTGAACGGCTATAAAATGCAGGTCTACCTGCTGTATCAGGATGACTGGGTAGCTACCGGCTCGGGTTATGACGATACCATCGGCGCACTGTGGATCACTCCGATGACCTGCCAGCCCGTCGGCTCGGTCATCGCCCACGAAGTCGGGCACTGCTTCCAGTACATGGTGTCCTGCCGTCAGAACGCGGAGGGAACCGACATCACACAGAGCGGCTTCCGCTACGGATATCCCGGCAGTGATGGCGGAAATGCTTTTTGGGAACTGTGTGCGCAGTGGCAGTCGTGGCAGGATTACCCCGCGGAGATGTTCACCGATTACGAGATGGAAACATGGTTCAAAAACTATTTCCGCAGCCTTGAAAACGAGTGGACGCGCTATCAGAACTACTGGCTGCTGTATTACATAACGCAGAAGCACGGCACTGACGCGCTCCTGCGTATCTGGACGGAAAGCCGCTATCCCGAGGACGCGCTCAGCACCTACGCGCGGCTGTACCTCGGCAACGACGTGAACGCGCTCTATACCGAGCTTTACGACTACGCCGCTCATTGCGCAACATTCGATTTCACCGCCGCGCAGAATTATTCCGAAAGCTGGCAGGGTTATTATGATACGAAACTCATTGAAACAAGCGGCGGCTGGTTACAGGTAGCCTATGAAAACTGCCCCGAAGCAAACGGCTTCAACGCAGTCCCGCTCAGCCCCGATGCTGGGAAAATCACCGTGCAGTTCAAAGGGTTGAAACCCGGAAGCAAGCTCGCAGAAGGGGACAGCGGAACATATCACACCGGCGACGACCCGACAGTTACAGGAAAAGTGAAAACCTACAATAAGTACTCAGGCAAAATGGGCTGGCGCTACGGATTTGTGGCTTTGAAATCGGACGGCACGAGGGTATACAGCCCCATGTATTCCGACCCATCAGCGACGGTAAGCTTTGATGTTCCCGACGACACATATCTTGTATATTTTGTGGTGCTCGGCGCGCCTGAAGAGTACGCCTGCCACCCATGGGACAACACGGAACTTACCGATGTTCAGGCGCCATATAAAATTAAAATCTCATAAAACAGCTGCCGGGCGAAATGCTCGGCAGCTTATTATATATTCCATATTATCTTGACATTTCCGTCCTCGCCGATGAGAATTTTCTGCACCATTATCGAAGCCACAGCCTTTTTGCGGTCATAATCCGCATTTTTCCACGAGCGGGAAAGGTCGATAACTGCGCCCGCTTCATTTGCTGAAGCCCTGATAGAATCAATGCGGTCGCACAGCTCGGATTTGGACTTTTTCAGCGCAGCCGCCTTTGCGTTCATGATATCAAGCACAGCGTCATTCAGCTTGCCGGAAAGCATGGTGTCTACAAGCGTCTGCTCAGATTTTTCGATTTCTTTTATGCGGAGTTTCAGCTCGTTTATCTCCGGGGAATCTCCCTTTGCCGGAGCGCGCCATGTATCTTTCAGCGCGCTCAGCTTTTCGTAGATGCAGCCGTAAACCATGTTCTCTAGATCTTCAGCGTAAATCGTGACTTTTGGTCCTGAACACGCGCGCTTCAGTGATTTCCCAGTGCAGTTAAAGTACCTGCGCATTTCACCATTACGGTTGATTTTTCCTTTGATGGTAGTCATGGAATGCCCGCATCTTCCGCAGACGACCTTTCCTGCAAGCCAGCTTGTCTGATTGGAAACACTCTTGTGTATCTGCTTGTTCCGTTCGAGCTTCCGCTGACATTTCAGCCAGATATCGGAGCCTACAAGTCCCTGATGGGTGAGAAGCACCAGCTTCATATCCGACCAGTCCGGGTCGTTGCGCCTGTGCCTAGTCTTGCCGTAAAGCTGCGCGCCGCGCTCCCCGGTGAATTCAGAGCAGTCCGTCACCATTTGAACGCCGTGATGTTCGAAGTAGTCGTAAACGTCTGAATCAGCCCTGACGTAGATCGGATTTTTAAGGATAGCGGACAACTTCGCGGTAGTCCAGTCGCTGCCGTTGAGCGGCCTGCGGCCCTCAGCAACCAAAGTATCGAGTAATCTGCGGAGCGACACGTTTTCCTGTGCATACACCCCGAATATGTAGCGTATCTGCTCGGCTTCCTCGGGAATGGCTTCAAGTTTCTTGGTCTTTATGTTGTTGATTACAGTCGGGACAAGCTTAAATCCGTACGGCTTGCGGCCTCCCATGTAGAAGCCTAACTCGCTGCGGTGGGCGTAAGCCTGCGTAACGCGCGTGATGGTTGAAGTCCGCTCGAACTCTGCGAAGATCATCAGTATCTTGACGACCATTTCACCATAGGGGGTAGATGTGTCAAAGACCTCTTGTGACGACAGGAACTTTACATTGTATTCCTTGAATTTCTGGAGAATATTCACGAAATCGAGCATTGAGCGGCTTATTCGGTCAAGTCTGTAAACCACGACCTTGCTGACCCTGCCTTGCTCCACAAGCTTCATCATCTTCTGAAATCCCTTGCGGTTTATGTTGCCGCCGGAAAATCCGTTGTCTACAATGCTGATTATTTCGTCATTGCGCTCGTCAAGGCGCAGAGCAGATTTGCAATATTCAAGCTGGGTGTCGCAGCTAATGCTGTTCTCACGCTCAACGGATTTTCGCGCGTAAAGTACAATGGCCATAACGCACCTCCTTTCCGTGTGATAAGTACCCGTCAATCCGCCTTGCGGTTATCCTTTGACAGCACTCGGAAAAGCTCCTCGGTCATCTGCTGCTTATCGGGGGAATCTGCCGGCGTGACGTGCTGAACGGTATGTACGTTGTTCTTAGCGTCGGTGTACATTGTGATTTTATCTGCCATAGCGACCTCCTATACTGACCCGCATATGAGTGTATCGTCGGAGCTGAGGTCAATGCCGTCAGCACCGCTTTTAATTATAATATGCGTGAAATTGCAGCATATTTCGTGATTTAATGATCTTCTGATAAACTGAAAGGTACCACTGAGATATTTTCACAATATTTCTCAAAGCTTATCGCAGCAATAAACTCAAAAAAACCGACTGCAGCAAGCAGTCGGTTTTTATTATGAATTATGTAATGTCAACCTATCAGCATAACGATAAGCCCATTTAGAGCCGCAGCAACAAGGAAAACCGGAATCATCGGGAAACAGTCCTTGACATGGAACCACTTCTGTGCGTATTCCTTGTCCATGTGTTCCGTACCGGGGAGCCTCCAGCGCTTAACGCGCGGGAAGAAGATCCAGTCGATGATGAATGTGTCAAACGCAAAACCTGACAATGCATAGCACACCGCAACAATGAACCCGTCAAGGAAAGTGTGTGCGCCCGCAAGCTTGGAAAGTCCCACCGCTACCGCAAGTGCTGCCACCATAAAAATACCCTTTGCTATGTAATTCTTAGCGGTCAGCTTTTCTTTCTTCGCCTCCAGCCCTTGACTGCGGTAGTATTCAGCCTGAATTTCGGGAGGGTAGTTCACTATCATGTTTACAGGGTCCTTGTTCAGCATTATCACTACCATCAGCGAAAACGGAATGCATATAGCAAGGCATTCTACAATTATTATCCATGGTGTCATTTGTCATTCTCCTTTGTTTTTCTGTTCGTTAAATGACCGTTCCCTAAATCGGTCATTTATATATTAGCACATACTAACTCGTTTGTCAATAGGGTTTACAAAAAACTCCCGCCATAAAGACGGGAGTTTATAATCATCTTTTTTTGTCATATATTCTGTGAAGCTCATCCCACGATGGGGCAGCATTTTTCAGTTCCTTATAAGCGGAGCATTCAACGCCGGAATTAAGAACTATCTCGTCCATCTTTTCCGCCAGACCCTCCATCTCGGAAACCGCATGACGGCAGTGGTCAGAAGCCGCCATGTCGCCCAGCTTCGTATGACACATGATGTTAAGCATGACGCTCATCATTGCGCGCTTTGCACCGGGTCTGTAATATGCATCCTCACCCTCGGGTCTTACCGGGCAGCCGGATTTTATGAGTGCGTCGAATGCGCTGGAAGTCGCGTCGAAAAGAATTTTGCGCTGTTTTCCCGTGGATTTACGCAGGTCGCAGCCCACTATATAGCACAGGCGGGCAATCGGAACAATAAACGCAGCGTGGCACTTGTACCATGCGTCCATATCATCCATCCATTTGATTTCATAGTTTGCCCCGGAGAATATTTCGTTTACTATACGAGTTACTTCCTCGGGAATTTTTTCGCCAAGTCCTCCGAGGACCATCGACGGCTTATGGAGGGAAAGGACCTCGGTATAATCATCGTAGCGATTTCCGCCGGTGCCCTGAAATCCGAACAGAACGGTCTTGCCGCCCGCTTCAATGATCTGCTGCTTCATTTCGGGAGCGGAAAGGTTATTTCCGACTAACACAACCGCGGTACAATCCGCCTCACCGAGAGATTTCAGCAGGTTCCACTGCTGCTCATGCTGCATTACCGAGAACGCAAGGTCGAAGTGCTCCGCAGGTATTGCATCAACTACACGCGGTTTGTCGGTATTTATAACGTTCTTACCGTGGAATTTGGTTCTGAGTCCGTATTTTTCAAGCTCTTCACGGCGCTTACCGCGGGCGAGAACCGTAACTTCCTGCCCACTTTCCGATAAAATATGTATAAGCAAACTGCCGATAACTCCGGCACCACAAACTAATACTTTCATTTTCTACCTCCCATTAGCTTTGACTAACAATGCTATTATATCACCTGAAAAAACATTTGTCAACACTTTTTCTCGACTGCCGCCTAAAGAATAAACAGCAATTAAAATATTCTGCGCCCGCACCAAAATATGGTTACACCTTCAGGAAATAATAGGCTGCCGTCTATTGACAAACCCACTCAGAGATACTATAATTATAGTATAAAAAGAGAGGTAAATAGAAATGATTCACTTTAAGCTACAGCTTGGCTGCCTGCTGGTAATTCTGTATATAGTAATAAGCTACATCAAAGAAACCACAAAATCCAATCTGAAATGCAATCACTTTTTTGACGCGCTTATGATAGTCACCCCGTGGGCGGTCTTTTTCGATGGATTCACCGCGTGGACGGTAAACCACATGGATATTGTTCCGGACGCGCTGAACAGGATAGCGCACCTGCTGTTCTTTCTGCTGATGGATCTCACAATTATCATCACTACTGCGTATACATTTGACCAGCTCCTCGGCTTCCGAAAAAAGCGGTATATACTATTCCTCGGAATTCCCGGCATCATATCGCTGATTTTAGTTTGCCTTGGAATTGACAGGCTGCATTTCATCGAGGGTGCAACGACATGGTATTCCATGGGATTTTCCGTGTATGTATGCTATGTTACAATAATCCTGTATTACGGCGCTGTGCTGTTTTTTGTGATATCAAGGCATCGCTTTCTTCCGAAGGACAAGGTGCTTGGAACATTGTCGTTTATCGCGATCGCAGGCGCTATCCTTATTACCCAGACGATTTTCCCCGAAGTCCTGCTTACGTCCATATTCCCGACAATACTCCTGCTGGGAATTTACATCGACTTTGAGAACCCCGCATTCCGCAAGCTTACAATGTACACAGACGAAATGGCGGACGGATTTGCGACCATGGTAGAAAGCCGCGACAACAACACAGGCGGACATATCAAACGCACAAAGGCTTATGTCGCGCTTATGCTTAATAAAATGCGCGGCGACAGATATTACCGCAGGGTACTCAGCCGCGACTACATAACCCACGTTATAAATGCCGCGCCGCTGCATGACGTAGGAAAAATCGCCACCCCCGACAGCATTCTCCAGAAGCCCGGAAAGCTCACGGACGAGGAATATGCCATCATGAAGCGGCACGCCGCGGACGGCGGGGAAATAATCCGGCAGACATTCCGCGACCTTGACGACGCGGATTTCCGACAGATAGCATACGAAGTCGCAAGATTCCATCACGAAAAATACAACGGAAAAGGTTATCCCGACGGTCTTAAAGCAGAAGAAATACCGCTCCATGCAAGGATAATGGCAGTCGCTGACGTATTCGACGCAGTATCACAAAAGCGGTGCTACCGCGACGCGATGCCCATTGAAGAATGCTTTGCCATCATAAAAAAGGGCAGGGGGACTGATTTTGACCCCGACCTTGTGGATATCTTCCTTGATTCAAAGGAAGAGGTAATTCAGCTCATGAATGCATATGCCGCCGAAAACAGCGAAGAAAATCAGTGATTTCGGCAAATCCGAGCAGGACGTTAGCCCGCGCAACGAGCGGTTTCAAGCCTGTATACTCAAAATGCTAAATTCGGCGAGCTGCTCAATATCTATCAGGAGAAGATACATTGCTAAAAAAAGCCGCTGCATAAATTGCAGCGGCTGATTTTTTATCCGAAATAGTCATCAAGATACTTTGAGAAAGCCTTTGGATCCGATGTGATTTTATCCTTGATCTGCTCGGCGCGTTCAGAATTTTCCGCGGAAACGCTGAGATAATACTTCTGCCGTCCCGTTTCCTCGTCCTTTACGGTTATGCCGACCGTGCAGCTTCCGTTTGCATTGTTGACATACCGCACGGCAAGCAGCGAGCCTTTTTTCTTCATCGCGTCGCGGGTGTATACCTTAACAGCCTCGTCAAACATCTTCTCCTTTATCGACGCGGGGAGCGTATCGCCGAGCTCGCGCGCTGCCTTTACGCCAAGCTTTGTGTTGGAGTAGACGGTATCCCCGTCAACTTCTTCCACAATGCAAAGGCGGTCGCCGATATTTTCGAGGGCGGACATAAGATTGAAATAATTTACCGCTTCCTCCAGCGAGGTTATTTCGATAAGCTGATTTTTTGTCAGGGGGCAGCCGAGCGAATATATCAGATGGCATACCAAAACCCTTATCTCGTCGATGTTTTCAATTCTGATCCTTGGTGTTTCCAAAGTATCTCCTCCGTTTTTCAGATATTCGGATGTTCCATAAGCGCCGAAACCAGCGCGATATTCATTGCAGATTCAATGCAGGGCACCGCGCGCGGAACAACGCACGGATCGTGCCTGCCCTTTATAACAAGCTCCTGCTCCGTCATATCCTTGAAATCAAAGCTCTTCTGCGGGCGAGAAATAGATGGCGTCGGCTTGAACGCCGCGCGGAATATCACGGGCATTCCCGAGCTTATTCCGCCGAGGATACCTCCGTGGTTATTCGTAATGGTGACGGGCTTTCCGTCCTTTATTTCAAATGCGTCGTTGTTTTCGCTTCCGAAAAGATTTGCGCATTCAAATCCGTTTCCGAATTCCAGACCCTTAACGGCAGGCACCGCAAACACAAGCCGTGAGATAGTATTCTCCAGCCCGTCCATCATGGGAGAGCCTATACCGGCGGGAAAGCCCACCGCCGCGCATTCAATAATTCCGCCCACGCTGTCCAGTGCTTCTCTTGCAGAATTGATGACCGCGCGCATCTGCGCTTCTGCTTCGTCCGTCATAACGGGGAAAGCGCGCGACATGACTGTTTCAAGCTGCTCCGCCGTTACATTCACGGGGTCGAATGCTTCATCACGCACATTCTTTATCGAAAGGATATGCGCACCCGTGGTTATTCCCCTGTGCTTCAGTATTTGTGCGCAGACCGCTCCCGCAAAGCAGAGCGGCGCGGTTATTCTTCCCGAAAAGTGCCCGCCGCCGCGGGGATCATTCGCGCCGTTGTAGCGGAGATATCCCGTGTAATCCGCGTGCGCGGGGCGTGCGATGTGAGAGATGTTACCGTAATCGCCCGAGTGCTGATCGGTGTTGAAAATCACCGCCGCAAGGGGAGTGCCCGTGGTCTTTCCGTTATAGTATCCCGAAAGTATCTCGGGAATATCCTTTTCGGAGCGCATGGTGCTGGTGCCGTCCTTTTTGGGAGCGCGCCGCGCCATGAATTTTCCTATCTCCTCGAGGTCAAGCTCTTCGCCCGCGGGGAGATTGTCGATAACAACGCCGATGCCCTTTCCGTGGCTTTCGCCAAACAGGGAAACGGTTATTCCTCCGTTAAAGCATGACGACATCGTATTCACCTCCGAGAGAGCGGAAATCCTCAAAGAACGTCGGGTAGGATTTTCCGACGCATTCCGCGTCCGTGATTATAAGCTTATCCGTGCAGCGCTGCGAAGCAACCGCAAGGGACATCGCAATTCTGTGGTCGTTGAAGCTGCTGCATACTCCGCCGTGAAGCTCCTTAACGCCGTTAATTTCAAGTTCGTCGTTAACTATTTTCACATCCGCGCCGAGGGAATTGAGCACCGTAGAAATGGATACAAGGCGGTCGCTCTCCTTTATGCGCAGGCGCTTGCACCCCCGTATGTGCGAGGTGCTGTCTGCAAAGCAGGCAAGCACGGTCAGCACGGGAACAAGGTCGGGGATATCCGTTGCGTCCACGTCAAAGCCCGCATAGTTCTCTCCCACCTGAAGCAGCCCGTCGATTATGTCAAATACGGCGCGGTCACCCTGAACGCTAGCGCGGTTGATCCCATCCAGCGTAATATCTGCGCCGAGCCTGTTCGCGACAGCAAAGAACGCCGCCTGAGAGCAGTCGCCCTCAACGTGGTATTCGCAGGGGATATACTTCTGAACGCCCTTTACAGAGTAATTTCCGTTGAATTCGAGCGTTTCCACGCCGAATGTTTTCATGCAGTTCACTGTGATATCAGCATACGGTTTTGACTGTAACGGCGTGGTGAGCTGTATCGTGCTGCTGCCCTCAACCAGCGGAAGCGCAAGCAGAAGTCCCGTTATAAACTGCGACGAAATATCGCCCGTAACCGGATAAACACCCGCAGTGAGTTTTCCCTTGATATGATAGGGCATGGTGTCCGAAACAAACTCCACACCATGCTTCGGGAATTCCTCAAGATAGGGCGTGATGGGGCGCGTGGGAAGCTTTCCAGTGCCGGTAAAGGTAGCTTCAACGCCGAGCGCCGCCGCAACGGGGATAAGGAAGCGAAGCGTAGAGCCGGATTCGCGGCAGTCTATCTCTGCCTTTGCAGGGGGATTTGTTATGCCCTTTACATATGTAACGCCGTTTTCCGTGCGGAATTCAGCGCCCAGTGTTTCAAGCGCGGAACGGGTGGCGTCGATGTCCTCGCAGTCAAGGACGTTTTTCAGAACGCTTTCGCCCTCGGAAAGAGCGGCGCAGATAAGCGCGCGGTGGGATATGCTTTTCGACGGCGGTATGACGATGGTTCCGCTAAGCATCTTCGGGGTTATTTCAATATTCATAAGGTTTCTCCTCAGCTTCTAAGAAATTCGGCGTACTCTTCCTCGGTGTAATTAACAACGCTGCTCTTTCCGATTTCAGAGCAGATAACGATGTTCATGCCGTTTGCAAGGTGCTTTTTGTCACCAAGGGAGTTTTTATACAGCTCATCCATCGGGGCGCTGTCTGTAGTGGGCAGACCGCACTTTATAAGCAGTTCGTCAAGCTTTTCCGATGTGCCCGCGGCGCACATTCCGCGTCTTTCGGCGATGTGCGTGAACACGCTCATGCCGACCGCGACTGCGCATCCATGGGTCATTCCGCTGTAGTTATAATATTTTTCAATTGCGTGCGCAAGGGTATGCCCGAAATTAAGCAGCATACGCTCGCCCTTTTCGCGCTCGTCGTTTTTTACGACCTCCGCCTTGATAGTAACACAGCGCTTAACTATATCTATAATATTCTCCTTTATATCCTTTTCGGTGAGGATATCAAACAGTTCGGCGGATTTTATCATGCCGTACTTTACCACCTCGCCAAGGCCGTCCGCAAAAAATTCGGGAGTTAGGGTGTTCAGCGTATCTGTATCGCACAGGACCAGCGCAGGCTGATGGAATGCGCCTACGAGATTTTTTCCGCCCACGATATCGACTGCAGTCTTGCCGCCGACGGAGCTGTCCACCTGCGCCAGCAGGGAAGTGGGTATCTGCACGAAATCAATGCCGCGCATATAAGTCGCCGCCGCAAATCCTACCGTATCGCCGACAACGCCGCCGCCAAGTGCAATAAGAAAATCGGAACGCGTAAATCCGTTTTCCGCAAGGAAATCATATATTCCGAGAAGCGTTGCATGATTTTTTGAAGCCTCGCCGTGCGGGAATACATACTTTACCGCCGAAAAGCCCGCGTCTGCAAGGGCTTTCATCAGCCGCTCGCCATAGAATGCGTCTACATTATCATCGGTGATAACGGCAGTCCTGCGGGATTTAACCGCCTGCGC
>CAVIFG010000031.1:7137-13288 GCA_963641955.1 Escherichia coli | reverse complement strand
GGATATAGGAATAGACCTCGGTACCGCGAATATAATCATTACCGTTGCGGGAAAGGGCATAGTTGTTAACGAGCCGTCCGTCGTTGCATACGACAAGAAAAAGAAGGCAGTCGTTGCCGTCGGCACGGAAGCATATAAAATGATCGGCAGGACCCCCGAGTACATCGTTGCCGTGCGCCCGCTGAAGGACGGCGTTATCTCGGACAACGACATGACGCAGGCTATGATACGCGAGTTTATCCACATGGTAAATGGCGGCTTCATGGTAAAGCCGAGGGTAGTCCTCTGCGTGCCCAGCTCCATCACCGACGTGGAGAGAAGAGCCGTTGTAGAGGCGGCGCTGTCCGCGGGCGCAAGAAAGGTGTTCCTTATCGAGGAGCCTATCGCGGCGCTTATCGGCGCGGGAGTGGATATCTCCAAGCCCAACGGCACGATGGTCGTTGATATCGGCGGCGGCACGGCGGATGTGGCGATAGTTTCCTTTAACGGCATCGTGCAGTCCCGCTCGATAAAGATGGCGGGCAACAAGTTTGACGCCGCGATAATCCGCCATATCACGCAGAAATACAAAATACTTATCGGCGAAAAGACCGCCGAAAAGGCTAAGATGGAGATAGGCAACGTCTTTGACCCCACCGGCGAAAAGAAAATGACTATCCGCGGCAGACATCTGCTGAGGGGTCTCCCCGAGAGCATTGAGATATCCGACATGGATATCTACGAAGCGCTCCACGAAAACGCCATGGAGATAGTCGAGCAGGTAAAGCTCGTGCTGGAGTCTACTCCCCCCGAGCTTGTCGGCGATATCCTCTCAAACGGAATCATGCTCACCGGCGGCGGAGCAATGCTCGGCGGCCTTGCGGAGCTTATCTCCGACAACGTCGGCGCGCCCTGCTATGTTGCGGACAGACCCATCGAGTGCGTTGCGCGCGGCGTTGACACGGCGTTCAAGATGTCCAACGACCTGCTGGACGGCTTCGAGCAGGTATCGCTTTACGGCTTCAAATAATACCATATAATTCACCAGACATATCAGCAAAGGAGGTATTCATCGCTCCATGAAAAGGATAAAGACCATCGGCGTATGCTGTACAACGGTCCACAAGGAACCTGTTAAGGATATAATAGATTCGCTTGCCCTTAAAGTAAAGGAGAGCGGCGAGTACCGTATGCTGGTATATCAGTGCTTCGGCGACCTGTTTTATTTCACATCCAGCGATTACGGCGCGCGGTCGGTTTTCGATATCTTCAACTGCGATATGCTGGATGTCATGGTGGTGCTCACCACCAGCATACACGACCGCAGCGTTGTCAAGAAGATAGTGTCGAAATGCCTTGCAAACGGGGTTCAGGTGATCTCCGTTGCGGAGGAGATGGACGGCGCATACTGCTGCAGCCTCGGCTTCGGCGAAGCATTCAGCGAGATAGTCGAGCACGTTATAAGTGTCCACAACTGCAAGAAAATAAAGGTCATGGCGGGCTATCCCGACAACGATTTCTCCCTTACGAGGGTGAACAGCTGCGCGGAGGTAATGAAGCGCCACGGGCTGAAGCTTGAGGACAACGACATCCTCTACGGAAACTTCTGGGATCAGCCGACTTTCGAGGCGATGGACGCGTTTTTCGCAAGCGGGGAGCCGCTTCCCGACGCATTCGTCTGCTGCAACGACTCCATGGCGATGGCCGTATGCTCAAAGCTTACGGAGCATGGGTACAGCGTTCCCGACGACGTTATCGTAACGGGCTTCGACGGGATAGAGATAGAGCGGTATCACAATCCGCGGCTCTGCACCGCCGTATGCGACAGCGACAAAATTGCCGACGTGATAATGAAGATGTCGGATGATATCACATCCGGCGCGCCCTGCAAGCCGTACAGCGTGCAGGTGTCGTACAATCCCGTGTTCTCGGAAAGCTGCGGCTGCCAGCAGCACAGCAGCGCGGACAGGAACAGGCTGCTCACCGATTATGTAAGAAGCCACTCGGAATTCCGCGTTTTCGAGGAGCACATGGATAACATAGAAAACGACATTGCCGCCGACCCCACCCCGAAAAAGGTGCGGGATGTGCTGAAAGCGTACGGTTTCAAAGGTTCGGCGCTGTGCGTTACCAAGGCTCTGCGGGATTATTTCAGCGGAAACACAAATTCCGAAAATATCCCCGAAACCACCTATCCGCAGCAGATGGTGATGCTGTGCGACACCGTTGACGAATCGCAGCAGTACGACAACATGGAGTTTTCCTCGGACATACTCCTGCCGAACCTCGACAGGGCGTTTGACGGAGAGTACAAAGCGCTGTTTGTGATACCTATGTATTTCCAGCGTACCGTTATGGGGTATTATGTGACGCCGTATGTGCGCCAGGATATGCACAACGACCGCCTTTGCACGTTTTCCATGACCCTCAACCGCTGCCTTGAAACAATGCGCCTGCACGAGCATCTCTCGGTGCTTAACCGCAGGCTGAGCTTCCTCTTCACGCACGACCAGCTTACGGGGATATACAACAGATACGGATTTTACAACAGCTTCAGCGGCTGCATAAAAAATGTTGACGGCAAGAAAGATGTATTCATCGTGTCCGCCGACCTCAACGATATGAAGGACATCAACGACAAACACGGGCATTCCGCGGGCGACGACGCGCTGGTAATAACCGCGAAGGCGCTCACCATGGCGGCGGACGGGGACGACGAGATAATCTGCTCCCGTTTCGGCGGCGATGAATTCGTCGTTGCAAAGGTATGCTCGGGCGACGCGGGAAAGCAGGGCGAGCAGTATCGCAGCAAATTCACGGCGGCGCTGAAAGAGCTGAACGCCACCTCGGGCAAGCCTTACATAGTTCGTGTAAGCTTCGGGCTGTATCATTCCGCCCTCGAGGGCGTGAACAGCATAGATTCCCTGCTGGAGCTTGCGGATGAGCTGATGTATTCGGATAAGGCGAGATATAAGCGCAGACCAAGAAATCTTCCTCGGCTGGGGAAGAAGTGATAAATTCAAACGGCAGTAAGTGGCGATAGACTGTGGGGGAAAACTCTTGTTTTCCCCCACACCCCTTTAGCGCCTTTGAAGCGTATTTGGCGCTACCGCGCCGAGTGGCGGGGGCTCTGCCCCCACACCCCCGCTTCCTTTTGTGTCAAAAGGAAGCGAAAACCAATACGCTACGCGGAAATTTTAAAAGTTTTTCGATAAACTAAGACCCCCGAAATTTCTTTCGGGGGTCATCTTTATGCCATCAGGACTGCGTTCTGAAATAATTCCAAGTATTTATAGCCTCGGGGAGCTTATGCTCGCTGGAGCGGAACTGCGGAAGCTTGTTCCATGTGATAAGGTTGTCGCTGGAGAAATACTGCTTCAGAAGCTCCTCCGTGATACGGTCGGTGTTGGCGCTGGGTGTGCCGTCGATGTCCGTGAGGGCTGTTCCGCCCGCCGCCTTATAGATGAAATCGCCGTTCCATATCATGTAGTAGAGCCATGTTACGCCCTCTTCCATGCACTGGTCGGGGTCGGGGATATATCCCGCCTCGGACAGCGCCAGCATCTTGCCCTCGTAGGTGTAGCTCTTGAGTTCCTCGTACTTGTTTGTAACGGGGGAGTGGTCAAGGGAATCTGCGTAGAAGTCTATGCCCGCGATGTCGTAGGTGTTCGGGTCGACGGTGGTGTATTTGCTCTGACCGTTCCAGACCCAGATCAGATTTGAAAGCTTGTGGTAGTTTTCAAGACGGTCGTACATCATGTACCACAGGCGCTGGAATGTTTCGGGGTAAGTACCGTCCTTCAGAAGCTGCTTGTCGCCCGGCTGAAGTCCCCACCAGAACCACGCGCCGCTTGCTTCGTGGAACGGGCGGAACAGAACGGTAACTCCCGCCTTTTCAAGCTGCTGGAGATAGCTTGCTATCTTGTCGATGTCGTGAACGACAACTTCGTATTCCTTGGTGCCGGGGGTCGTGGCGTTGAGGGGGTCCCAGTTGATTATCTCGTCCTGATAGAACGCATAGCCCTGCGAACGGTCGTCAACGTCGCGGGGAACGTTCCAGTGCCATGTAAAGGTTACAAGGCCGCCGTTTTCCGTGCCCCATTCTATCGCAGCATTCACCATGCTGGTATCCTCGTAGGAGCCTGTGCAGAAGATGAAGTCGAAGCCCCTCATCGCGGGGAGATCTTCCGTCGCGAGGTAGTATACCTTGTCCTCGTAGACCTTGTTTACGTCCATCTGCTGCTGGCAGGAGATTATCTGCTTTCCGTAAACGCTCTTCAGGTAGTTGAACACCTCCATGGTGTTTTCATTTTTGCGGGCGTTTTCGGAAACGGGCTTATCGAGGTCGACTTCCTTTGCAGCCATGGAAGCCTTGAACGCGTCGAAATCGGTTTCATAGGAGAGCGCGGCGTCCATGTCGATATCGCCCTCGTCGTTGAATTTAACGGGGTTGGTGAGCCAGCCGCCGACTGCTTCTTCGGAACCGTCGGTGTTGGCGTCAGCGCCGTCGGAAACGGTGCTGTCCGCCGCGGAGCTTTCGTCAACGGAGGATTTCGAGCAGGCCGCGAGGGATATCACCATAGCTGCCGCAAGCACGGCAGAGAGGATTTTTTTCATATCTGTGTCCTTTCAAAACATATCAGCGGAACAGCGTGCATTCGCCGCTTTTGCGGTAATATTCTATCCGCTGCCTTATCGCTTCGGAGGTGGTGCGGTAGTAGACCGCAAGGCAGTCTATGCAGAAAAATTCCTGCACGTTGCGCGATATCAGCTTCTGATTTATTGCAATGTCATCCGAGCCGAGGGGCGCGCCGCATTCCTTGCAGGTTTTCCAGTTCGCCATTACTTCATATCCACAAGGCGCGCTCTGAGAACTACGCAGTCGTGCGGAGCAACGGTGGTAACGAAGCGCTCGGTGAACTTGCCGAGGTTTTCATGCTTCCAGCAGTCGTAGATCTCGAAGCCCTTGCCGCTTGCGTAGGGCAGACCGATATCCCAAAACTGGAGGGACATTTCGCCGTCGCGGTCGCCGAAGTTGAACATACCGATGGCATAGCTGCCGTCGGACATCATCTTTACCATGGAGAACACGTTTTCGGGGTTGTTCCACTGCTTGATGCAGTATGCGCCGCGGCATTCGATGTCCTGGTTTATCGCGATGACATCCTTGTTGGTGAGTATCTCCTTTGTTGCGGGGGTCATGTTTCTGATGTCGCAGCCGATCATCAGCGGGCTGTTCATTATTGCCCAGAGGGAGAAGTGGGTCTTGTACTCTGTGTCGGTGCAGCCGCCTATTTTAGCGGGGGCAGCGGAAGCCGCGCTGTCCGCGATGACGTTGACGCCGCCGTCGGTGGAAGCGTTTATCCACTCGTTGTTGCTGCCGCCGTGCATACCAACTACCAGCATATCAATATCGTTGTGGCAGTAGTTTCCGCCGTAGCATTCGTTGCCTACCTGCGAAAGTGCAAGGCGCTTGATGGATTCCCAGCTGTCCTGAATATCGCCGGTGGAGCGGAAGAGGTGCGCGCCGCTTTCTCTTATCCACTTGTAAACATCGTCGTTGCCCCAGTTGCAGGCGGAGAACATGATATCCCTGCCGCAGTTGCGCAGCGCGAGGGACATTCTCTTGTAAAGTATCTCGCCGGGAACAAAATCGGGCTTGTAGCAGTAGTCGTACTTGAGGTAGTCGACGCCCCATTCTGCGAATGTAGCCGCGTCAACGAACTCGTGCTCGAAGCTGCCGGGATGACCGCCGCAGGTATGAGTGCCCGCGCAGGAGTACATACCGAATTTCAGTCCCTTGGAGTGAACGTAGTCTGCGACTGCCTTCATGCCGTTGGGGAACTTCCAGTGGTCGGGAACCAGCCTGCCGTTTTCATCGCGCTGCTTTTCGCTCCAGCAGTCGTCGATAACGACGTATTCATAGCCTGCGTCCTTCAGGCCGCTTTCAACGATGGCGTCCGCCGCCTGCTTGATAAGCTCCTCGTTTATCTGCCATGTAAAGGTGTTCCAAGAGTTCCAGCCCATAGGGGGTGTAAGTCCGAGAAATTTGTTTTCCATAAGAGATCTCCTTGAATTTGAATATGTTTGTTTGCGTTTTTCAGCCGAAGCTGTTTCTGAGTTGTATTATAGCACATCTAGTGTCTAATTGCAATGTGTAAACCTAATAAAA
>CAVIFG010000031.1:0-7127 GCA_963641955.1 Escherichia coli | reverse complement strand
ATTATATTTCTTTTTTGTGTTAAGTAACCTATGTGATGATGTAACTTAATTTTGCTAGCAAATATTAAAACAAAAGCCGCGGCATCCCACCGCGGCTTCAATATCAGACATTACTGCGCCTTTTCCTGCTCATAAGCTTCCTTAACGGCGATGGCGAGCTGATCCGCGCAGGATGTTCCCCTCCTGCCGCAGGTGTTGCCCGAAAGCACCTCGTTGATGTACTCCACCGTCTTGCCCTCGCAGAGCTTTGAAACCGCCTTGAGGTTTCCGTTGCAGCCGCCGATGAACTCGATATCATGCACCACATTTCCGTCTAGGCGGAAGTGTATCTCCTGCGCACAGACTGTTTTTGTTCTGTAAGAATGTTCCATATACTCTATCTCCTTTGTTTCGTTTTCCTCATATCATACACGAAACCGGCAGATTTGTCAAGGGGTCAGTCGCCGTAGTGTATCTCGAGGGCGTTCGGGGCGAGGTCGGTGATGGGCTGGCGGTAGTTTCCGAGCAGCCTTACGCCGTAGACGTACCAGTCCATGTTGTATATATCCGCAGAATTCATGTAGCTGCCCTTCATGTACTTAACGTTTCCGTTGATGTCTTTAAGCTCCCCATTGAATATGTATGCAAGTCCGCCCGTGACTTTCGGAGCAAGGGCACCGATGATATCCTGCGTGCCGTCCTTTGCGGCGGGGAGAGCGTCGGAGATGGACACGGCGCCGTTCGCCATCGTTCCCGTGAATGTATCGCCCGTCCATGTGTCGAGCGACATCTGCTTGTATTCCGCGAGATAGTAGCTGCTGCGGTCGCAGTTGAAGTACATTATCATGTTGCTGAAATCGCCGCTGTCGCTGCTGTGGTCGATGCTGTCGATGAACTTAACGCCCTTTTCCTCGCAGAACTCCGCAGCCCGTTTGGACTCGGTGTAGCATATGATAACGTCGCAGCCCTCGGTTATCAGCGCATTCACGGCGGTTTCTATCTCGTCGTCGCGGGTGGCGAAAGCCGCTACCATCTCCGCGGTGTCATATACAAGCTGCATTCCCAGCGCCGCGGCGTTTACCGTGGGCGTGGGGTAGAGCATATCCGTGTCGGCGACGATGCCGATTTTCTCCGTTGTGGAATTATACGCCGCAGCCATGCCCGCGATGTATGCCCCCTGATATTCCTCCTCGGTGTACGCCGCGATATTCGCGGAGCGCGCCGTGGTGCCGTAGGCGATGAAGTTGATGTTCATGTACTTGCCCGCGGTGGACGCGAGGGTCGTGTTGTACACGGGGCTTCCCGCCACGATGTATGTGCAGCCTGCGTTGGAAAGCGCCTGCACCGCCTTTTCGAAGTCGGTGATGTTTACGTTGTCGATGTACATGGTTTCAACATCGCTGTGGGTGCCTGCGGAAATGCGCTGGCGGTTCATCTCGGCGGTGAAGCCGTCGGATTCCGCGTCGCCGTGGAATATGAATCCCGCCTTTATCGGCTCGCTTTCTGGCTCGGACGCTTCGGTGGTCTGCGAGGCCTCCCCTGTGCCGCTGTCGGATGAGTCGGAGGATTCTCCGCCCGAGCAGCCCGCTATCCCCGCGGTCATGCATAATGCCAGAAGAGCGGCAAGTATTTTGTGCCATCTTGAAGTCATTGTGTAACCTCCTGCTTATGTAAAGTGAATAAAGTCATTTATACTGCGGAATGATACCGCTTTTTAACATTATAACATATCCTTACGAAAAAATCATCACTTTTTCAGAAATATTTCATACTTGTACTAAAAATTCTGTTTATTTTTTTCGTAATATATGCTATAATTACAATGTACGGTCATGCCATGGAGCATGAAAGTTCAATTTTACACAAAACAGGCGAAAGGAAAACCCAATGAGATCATCCCGCATATTACATACCGCCGCAGCAGTTGTTGCTGCGTGCTCCGTCCTGCTGAGCGGCTGCTCCGTTAAGGTGGGCACAAACAGAAAGGTAGACGACAACGCCGTTGTGGCGTACCCCACAGCACAGGGCGCCGACAATGACGACATGAAGATAAAATACATCGACTTTGCCAAGGAGTACAAATATTACCTCAAGGGTCAGTCGATAACCGACGATACCGCGGACAGCGTTGCCTCCACCTGCATGACGCAGCGCGCGAACATCATAAACTATCTCATAAACGAGAAGATAATTTTCGCAAAGGCAAAGGAGATGGGGTTATACGACCTCACCGATGAAGAAATGGACGCCGTTGAGCAGGAATACAACGACCTTGTCGACGAGCAGATAGAATATTTCGGCAGCAACGCCGACTACGGCACCGAGGAGAGCGTCAGCGACGATGAAAAGGCGCAGCGCGGCGGCGAGCTTTTCGACGAATACCTTGCGGACTGCGGGCTTGACCGCGACGACCTTCTCATGTGGCAGGTAAGCGCGAAGATAACCGAAAAGGTTCAGGCGGAGGTAACGAAGGACGTTACCACCGAATACAGCGAGGCGCAGGAAAAGTTCGATTCCTATGTTGAAAGCATTAAGCAGCTTTACGCCGACGACCCCTCCGAATACGAAACCGGAAGCTACTCCGCATTCTGGGTGCCCGAGGGTTCCCGCAGGATAAAGCACATCCTCCTCGGTTTCAGCGACACTCTCACGGATGAAATAAAGTCCTGCCGCGAAAACAACGACGACGCGGGCGCCGATAAGCTCAGGGCGCAGCAGGCGGAGGATATGGCGGTGCAGATAAACGAAGTCATGGAGCAGATAGAGCAGGGCGTTTCGTTTGACGACCTTATCACGCAGTACAGCGCCGACCTCACCGGCTCTTCCATGAACCCCGACGGATACCTGCTTGTCCCCGACGGTACAAGCTTTATGACGGAGTTCCAGCAGGCGGCTTTCGAGATGGAGAACGTCGGCGACATCACCACCTGCGTCACCGATTACGGCGTGCATATCATGCTGTATGCCGCGGACGCGGAAGTTACCGACGAGGAGATCAAGTCCTACGTCGACTACATCTACGATACCCTTTCCGAGGGCAAGGTAGAAAACGCGTTCAGCGAAACGCTCAACACATGGAAAACAGAGTATGACTATCAGATAGACTACGACGCGCTGGATATAACCATAGCAGAGGAAACTACAGAATCCTCCGACGCGGCATAATTCACCCAAGGGAAAGGACGCATAAAATGAAAGCAAAGAATATAATTGCACTGCTTGTCGCTGCGGCGGTAATAATGACAGCGGCGGGCTGCTCGAATAACACTTCTTCCGACAGCAGCGAGAGCGCCGTTTCGGATACATCCGATACATCGGATACGACTTCTTCCGACACCTCCGATGATACATCGGACGAGAGCACGGTAACAGGCTCCGTGCTCACCGCGGACACGGCGGCGGACTTCGTTATCGCAAGCTGCGAGGGCAGGGAGGATATGAACGTTACCTTCGGGCAGTTCCTCAAGGAATACAAGTATTATATGCAGAACTACGGCCTGACCGACGACACCTCCGGCGACAACGCCGAAGTGCTCCAGCAGCAGCGCGAGCGTATCGTAAATTATCTGATAAACGAGCAGATATTCAGGGTCAAATTCGCCGAGCTGCTCCCCGAATTTACCGAGGAGGAGCTTGCGCAGATACAGGCCTACGGCGACGATCAGATCTCCCAGATGAAGCAGTCCTGCAAGGACGGAATTTCCTCCATGAGCGTCGAGAAATACACCGACGAGGAGCTTACCAAGATGGCGGACGACGCGTTTTCCTCTATCCTCGACGAGTGCGGGCTTACCGAGGAGGATTTCCACGACTGGGCGTACACCGCGGCAATTCAGGATAAGCTTTCGGAATATGTAAACAAGGATTTCACGCTTGATTATTCCGAGGCGGAAACCCAGCTTCAGAATGTTATCAACGGCGCAAAATCAAGCTACGAAAGCGACCCCGCCAACTATGACGGAAACAGCTATTCCTCCGTGTATATCCCCGAGGGCTCCCGCTATATCGAGCAGATAGCGCTGAAGCTTCCCGACGCGGATATAACCGAGATAAACGACCTGCGCGACAGCGGCGACGACGAGGGCGCAGACAAGCTCCGCGCGGAAAAGCTCAAGTCCCTTGACGAAAAGCTTGCGGAGGTGCAGGCGAAGATAGACAGCGGCGAGGATTTCGAAGCGCTGATGAAAGAATACAGCGACGACAGCGACACCTCCGCGAAGTACCTCATCACCCCCGGCGCGGAAATTTACGTCGACGGGCTGTCCGAAGCGGCGATGGGAATTGAAGAGGTCGGCGGTATGACTACATTCGGCTCCGACTACGGCTATCACATCATCAAAAACCTCGGCACCGCGGAGGTCGACCCCGAAGATACCAAGGAAATGACGCAGGCGATATACGACTACCTGCTTACGAATTACAAGGCATCCAACTTCAACGCCGCCGTGCGCGAGTGGCGCGAGGAATACAACTTCACCATCGACCGCGGCGCGCTCCTTCTCGCGGAGGAAACCGACGCCGCAGCGGAAAGCAGCGCCGAATCGGCGGAATAATACGGACGACAGGATAATTATATGAACACACCGATTGTTGATTTTTTAGAGAAATACACCCGTGACAACAGACTGCGCCTGCATATGCCGGGGCACAACGGCGAATTCCCGCACGATATCACCGAGATAGAGGGCGCGGACAGCCTTTTCGAAAGCGATACCACCGGCGGCATAATCGCGCAGAGCGAGCAAATAGCGTCGAAAATATTCGGCTCGGCAAAGACCTGCTATTCCTGCGGGGGGAGCACCCTCGCGATACAGACGGCGCTGGCGGTGCTGAAATCGCAGGGGGTGAACACCGTTGCGGCTTCGAGGTATTCCCACAGGAGCCTTGCGGCGGCTGCGGCGACGCTCAGGCTGAATATAAAGTGGCTCTATCCCAAGGAATATCTCAGCGCGGACGTTGAGTACAACGCAGAATCGCTCCGCGGCGCGGACGCGGTTTTCATCCCGAATATCGACTACTACGGCGGGACATGGAAGTTTGTAAAGCCGAATATTCCGGTTGTCGTGGACAACGCCCACGGCGCATATCTGAAATTTGTGGACAAGCGCAAATTCGGCACGCAGTATCTTCATCCGCTGGAGCTGGGCTTCCCGCTTATGAGCGCGGAATCGGCGCACAAGACCCTGCCGGTGCTCACCGGCGGAGCATACCTCCACTTTGCAAAGGGCACGGATTTTTCCCGCGCAAAGGAGTTCATGGGAATATTCGGCTCGTCCAGCCCATCTTATCTTATTATGGAGAGCCTTGACAGGTTCAACGGGCTTCTCGCGGCGGATGTGCAGTCCGTAACCCGCGCCTGCGAAGCGGTGGCGGTGCTGAAAGCCAAGGTGGAGAAAGCGGGCGTGCCGCTTAAAAAGACCGACCCGCTCCGTATCGTCATCAACGCCCGCGAGAGCGGCATGAGCGGCTATGACTACGCGGCATTCCTGCGGAAAAACGGCGTGGAATGCGAAATGGCGGACGAAAACCGCGTTGTGCTTCTGTTCTCCTCCGCGACAACGGTAAAGGACTGCGAGCGCGCGGAAATGGCTCTGCTGTTCGCGCCGCAGACGAAGCCGCTCCCCATCGTTGAATACCCCGTGATAAAGCCCACGGCGGATATGCCGATATACGAAGCGCTGTTCAAGCCGCAGAAGCTTGTCCCCGTGCAGAATGCGGGCGGCGAGGTATGCGCGGGCATGAAAGCCCCCTGTCCCCCCGGCGTACCGCTGGTAATGCCCGGCGAGATAATCGACCACTACGTTGTGGAGGCGCTGATGAAATACGGCGTGAAGTACATATCCGTAATAGACAGGTCGCACCGCTGATTTTACAGCCTTGAAACAAAGCGCCGCGCGCTGTCCGCTGGCACCTGCCGCAGCCGCGCGGTCACGCGCTCGTGGAATACTATGCGGCAGTCGCAGAAGCCGCCGCGCTTCTGAAGCGGATTTTGTATTATCTCCGCCGAAACAATGCCGTCCCTGCGGGAATACACCGTGTACAGCCGCGCAAAGCGGCGGGAGGATATCCTAATAACATCCCCCTGCGACATCCCCGAGCGGAACATATAAGCCGCATATACCGCGGCGGTCCACAAAAACGCCGCCATCCCGCACCACAGCGCGGTTTTCAATAATTCAACGTAGCGCAGTATCCCCGCGCCCTGCATAAGCGCGACGAGTATCAGCGCGGCGGCAAATCCCGCGCCCCAGCCCAGCGGCAGGGCGCAGTGCCCGAAAAGGGCGCGCTTCGGCGGCGAAACCGAGTTTTTTTCGCCCTGCGGAAGCTCCCCGAGCAGGGCGCGCACAAGCTTCTGTGATTTTTCGCGGCGGGCCGGCGGGAGTATCATCTCGCCGCGCAGATACAGCGGCGAGTATTTTGTGACCAGCGTCGCGGCGGTATCGCAGGCGGAAAAACAGCATGGCTGCCCGACGGAGATGTAGATTTCCCGCAGGGTGAACAGCCCTCGCCGCACCGCCGCGACGCCGCCGTATATCGTAACGCGGAAGCGTGCCATCGCGGCGGCTTTTTTCAGCAGCGCGAACAACCACGCCGCAAAAACGAACACCGCCAGCACCGCGGCAGCCCTCGGCACCGCGATATGCAGCAGCGAAAGCACCTCCGAAACGCCCTCGGCGGTGTTCTGTATCGCGGCTAGAATGCGGTCGTAATAGGCGCTGCCGAATACGGCGCCGATACGCCGCACCGTCGCGGAGAAAATTACAACGCCGCTAAGCGCGCGGGTATCGATGAAAGCCCCGAAAAGCACCGAAGAGGTTTTCGGGCGGAGCGCCGTGCCCCTGTTTTTCGGGAGAAACGGCAGCGGCTCGTCTTTCTGGAGGTAGAATTCCACGGCTTTCCCGCCGAGGGTGCGCAGCGTTATCTGCTTTGCGCGGAGAATGCGCAGCAGCGGCGTGCGGCGTATTTCCACGACGGTCACGGAGCGCAGGGGCAGGGTGCTTGTCCTTACGAAAAACAGTCCCTTTCCGACAACGATTTCCCCGCCGCGGAAGCTTACGCTTACGAAAAAGCGGCGGAGAATATAATAAAAAAGTATATCCATATTATTTATAAAGAGGTAATTACCATGAAAACAGGTTGTATCATTC
>CAVIFG010000030.1:12956-13375 GCA_963641955.1 Escherichia coli | reverse complement strand
CTTACTAAGTTTTGTTTATGATAACACTTTTCGGGGCTTTTGTCAAGCAGGATTTTACAAAATGTTGAATATAGCCAAACTTCTCAGAAATTCAAATAGAAATTGTGTGTTTTGCTACAAATCTCAAAAATCACAAAAAAACCTGTTGACAAATGCAGCCAATGAGGTTATAATAAACAAAACCGATTAAACATACCAAGTTGATAGACTTAGTGTGAGAGAGGGGTATTTATATGAAAAGTATGAAAATTAACTACCGCAGCGTGATTTTCCGATGTCGAATGTGCATCTGACGATATAAATGATCGGTCAATTCTTTAAGGAGATACACAACAGATGTACATAGAGCTTAAAAACATCAACAAAAGCTTTGGTGATTTCAAGGCTTCCGACAACGTAAGCTTCGGGCTGGAAAAGGG
>CAVIFG010000030.1:7792-12918 GCA_963641955.1 Escherichia coli | reverse complement strand
CAGCGGAAAGACCACGATACTCCGTATGCTGGCGGGTCTTGAGAAACAGGACAGCGGAGATATTCTGATAAACGGCAGGAACGTCAACAATGTGCCCGCAAGCGAACGCGGGATAGGCTTCGTGTTTCAGAATTACGCGCTGTTTCCGTTCATGACGGTCAATGCGAACATCGCATACGGACTGAAAGTTCAGAAAAAGGACAAGAAATTCATAAACGACCGTGTGAACGAGCTGCTGGAGCTTGTGGGACTTCCCGATGTCGGAAAGCGTTATCCTGACCAGCTGAGCGGCGGTCAGCGGCAGAGAATAGCCCTCGCAAGGGCGCTCGCTCCGCAGCCGGAGCTGCTGCTTCTCGACGAGCCGTTCGCGGCGATAGACGCGAAGGTGCGCAAGGAGCTGCGTACATGGCTCCGCGAAACCATCGACAAGATCGGAATAACCAGCATATTTGTTACCCACGATCAGGACGAAGCCATCGAAGTCGCGGACGAGATCGTAATAACCAATCAGGGCAGGGTAGAGCAGGTAGGAAATCCCTCCGAAATATACCTTGAGCCTGCAACGGCATTCGTGGCGCAGTTCATAGGGCAGTCGGTGATGATAGAGGACTTCGGCAGGCTGAAAGGATTTTCGGGAAGCGGCAAGGCGCTTATCCGTCCCGAGTTCATTGAGATAAACAAGTTCGAGGACAACGGTTATCATCAGTTTGAATCCTCGATGGAAAACGCCGTTGTGGAGGATGTTTCGTTTCGCGGAAACGCTTTCGAGGTGCGTGCTTCCATCGGCGATATTTCCGTCACGGGGCGTTATCCGTTAAGTTCTCCAAGGCTGAAGCGCGGCGATGATGTGAAGATATTCATAAAGAAGCTTTACACCGTTGACGACAACAGCACATCTATAATCATCAATCAAGCGCTGGATGTTTCCAACGTTTACTACATCTGAGGAGGACGCAGAATGGATAATAACAAGGCGCCTTCCGGCGTTTGGCAGAAAATTCTCCGCAGCGGAGTTGTTTCATGGATAATTATTATTGCGATATGGGGTCTTGGTTCGCTGAATTACGACGAATACTTCCTTCCGAGCCCCATGGAAACGCTGAACAGCCTTATTCAGCTTATACAGAACGGAACGCTTTGGGCTGATATCGCGGCAAGCTTCGGCAGAGTTATCAAGGGCTGGCTGCTGGCGATAGTTTTCGCGGTGCCGCTCGGGCTTCTGGTCGGAAATTTCCGCCCCGTGCGCTGGCTTGTAGAGCCGATACTCAGCTTCTTCCGCTTTGTTCCTGCGATTGCGCTTACAACGCTGTTTCTGATGTGGTTCGGCGTCGGCGAGGAATCAAAGGTCGCGCTTATATTTTACGCATCTTTCTTCCCCGTATTCGTGAATACGATCGCGGGAGTTGCGACGACGGATCGTTCCCTTGTGGAGGCGGCGTCCTGCATGGGCGCGAAAAAGGCTCGGACATTCTTTACGGTAGTCGTTCCGTCGGCGGTGTCGAATATCTACACAGGCATAAGGCTGGGATTAAGCTCCGCGTTCATCTGCGTTATCGCGGCGGAAATGCTGGTCGGCAGCGACGGCCTCGGCTACCTCATAAACAGTTCGAAGCTTTACTACAAAACAAGCTGGGCGTTCGCGGGAATAGTTACCCTCGCGGTGATAGGCTTTGTGGCGGACAGACTGCTTCAGTTGGCAGGAAAGAAATTTTTAATTCACTTCGGTGTTAAATGACATAAGGAGATACGACAATGAAAATACATAACATATTCAAAGCGGTTACGGCAGCGGCGCTCGGACTTTCCCTGCTGACCGCCTGCGCGGGAAATTCCGCGTCCTCGGGCGGCAATGCTTCCGATGAAAACGGACTGAGAACGCTCCGCGTTGCAAACATGACCGGCGAGCCTGATCAGTACGCGGGATTTATCGGTACGCAGCAGGGCATTTTCGAGAAATACGGCATAGCGCTTCAGGCGACCGAATTTGTTGCGGGTATCAACACCGTGGATTCCGTAGTAACAGGCACGGCGGATATCGGACTTCTGGCGGATTTTGCGGCGGCAAACCGCTTCGGAAACACACTGGAGGCCACCAATCTTGTGATAGCTTCCGACCTTTCTTCCAGCGTATCCACAGACGGCGGCATTTTCGTCGCTCCCAAGTACGCGGACGATATCGCTTCTCTTGGCGGCAGCGAGGGTTGGATAACCAATATCGGAACCGTCAGCGAATACTACAACTGGCAGGCGCAGACTTATCTCGGGCTTGACCCCGACAAGCAGAACGCGGTAAACGCTACGGATGCTTCCACAATTCTCGGTGTTATCCACAACGGAAACGCTTCCGCAATAGTTACCAGCGGCGCAATGGTTGAAAAGGTGGAGAATGAGGGCTGGGTCAAGGTCGCGGATTCCAAGGACGTTGATATAAGAATATCTGCATATCTCATCACCACAAAGGATTTCGCAGAGAACAACACCGACCTGCTGGCGGATTATCTCAAGGCGCTGAACGAGAGCGCACAGTATATCAACGACAATCTTGACGAATCCGCAAAGGCGATTTCCGCAAGGTTCGGTATTGACGAGGATATCTTCAAATCCAACTGGCAGCGCTACACGATCCAGTTCGGCCTTTCCGAAAAGGCGGCGGCGCACCTTGACGAAGTCAACGCATGGGCATTTGAACATGGAAAGTTCCCGACGGAATACAACATCAGACAGTTCTATTTCAAGGACGCGGCAGAAAAGGCGTTCCCCGAAAACACGGACGTTGACCTTTCGAGTGTAAATCAGTAATTAAGGAGGAATTTCATCATGGGTTATCCGAGCATTTTCCCTACGGGAGTTACGATATTCAACAAGGACAAGGCATACGGCGGTTATACGATATTCCCGTCGGCAAAGGGCGCGCTTCTTATCGATATGAACGGCAACGAGGTCAAGCTCTGGGCGGGTCTGGGAGGATTTCCGAACAAGATACTTCCCGGCGGATATGTAATGGGAACAACGGGCGCACGCGGCGGCAAGTACGCTTATCAGGATCAGCTTGATCTTGTTCAGGTGGACTGGGACGGTCATATCGTATGGAAGTTCGACAAGACAGAACTGGTCGCAGATCCGGGCAAGGATCCCGTTTACATGGCTCGCCAGCATCATGATTTCCAGCGCGAGGGCAGCACCGTGGGTTACTACTACCCCGGCGGAGAGCCCCGCACGGACGGCGGCAAAACCCTGATACTCACGCACGAGAACCTCTACAACCACGATATTTCGGACAAGCGCCTTATCGACGACAAGATAATCGAAGTTGACTGGGAGGGAAATATCCTCTGGAGCTGGCGCGCTTCCGACCACTTTGACGAGCTGGGCTTTGATGAAGCGGCGAAAAACGCGCTGTTCCGCAACCCCGGCATCCACGGAGAAGCGGGCGGCGACTGGATGCATATAAACAACTTCTCCACCCTCGGTGAGAACAAGTGGTACGACGCGGGCGATACGCGCTTCCACCCCGATAACATCATTTTTGACGCGAGAAACTCCAACATCCTCGGCATAATCGAGAGGGCAACAGGAAAGATAGTATGGCGCGTCGGCCCAGATTTCAACGAAAACGAAGCCACCAAGAAGCTCGGCTGGATAATCGGACAGCACCACCTGCACATGATACCCAAGGGGCTACCCGGCGAGGGCGACCTGCTGGTATTCGACAACGGCGGCGAGGGCGGCTACGGCGTTCCTAATCCCGCTTCGCTTACGGGCGTTAATAATGCGCACCGCGATTATTCCAGGGTCATTCAGTTCGACCCGACCACGCTCGAAATAAAGTGGCAGTACACCCCGCTGGAGGCAGGAAGCTTCCTGTTCACCGACGCCTCCAAGTTCTATAGCTCCTATATCAGCTCCGCGCAGCGCCTGCCGAACGGAAATACGCTCATCACCGAGGGTTCCGACGGACACCTTATCGAGGTAACTCCCGAGCATGAAATTGTTTGGGAATATATAAATCCGTACTTTAAGTCGTTTGGCGGAAACTTCAAGTGCAACATGATCTACCGCGCATACCGCGTGCCCTATGAGTGGGTGCCGCAGCTTGAAAAGCCCGTGGAAACCTCCATCGAGCCGCTGGATATAAAGACATTCAGAGTGCCCGGGGCTGCGACAGAAGAAGCTACGGCCACCGCGGTCGACGGCATCGATCCGACTAAGGAGATAGCGCTCACCGGCTCTAACAGCGACGAAGAGGAAGAGGACGAAAGAATTGATTTCTGCGTTGCTTCCGTAAACAAAAAGGATATAGAAAACCAGTAAATAAAACAGCGGCTTCGGGATCTTTCCGAAGCCGCCTTTGTATTACAGAGATTTAATCGCTTGTATCGTGCGCCCGATATCCTCGTCGGAGTGCGCATAAGAAACGAACATCGCTTCAAACTGGGACGGTGCCGCATAAATGCCGCTGTTAAGCATATGCCGCCAGTATTCCGCGAATTTCGCCGTGTCGCACTTCACCGCCGCGTCGTAATCCGTCACCCGTTCATCTGTGAAGAATACCGTCAGCAGCGAGCCGCAGCGGTTCGCGTTCAGCCCTTTTTCCAGCATTGCGGCGTGCAGCTTTTCCGCGCTGGAGTCTATCCGCGCGTACAGGTCGGGGGTGTTTTCGATAAGCTTCAGCTGCGCTATTCCCGCCGCCACCGCGCAGGGGTTTCCCGAGAGAGTTCCCGCCTGATATACGGAACCGAGCGGCGCCACGCATTCCATTATTTCGCGCCTGCCGCCGTACACCGCCAGCGGCATTCCGCCGCCGACTATTTTTCCGAGCGTGGTCATGTCGGGGGTGACACCGTAGAATTTCTGCGCGCCGCCGTCCGACAGCCGAAATCCTGTTATCACCTCGTCGAATATAAGAACCGCGTGGTGTTTTTCGGTGATATCCCGCAGGAATTTCAGAAATCCGGGTTTCGGGGGGACAACGCCCATATTTGCGGCGCAAGGCTCAACGATGAGCGCGGCGATCTCGTTTCCGCAGGCGTTGAACAGCCTTTCCACGGAGCTTTCGTCGTTGTATCGCGCGAGCAGCGTGTTCTCGGTATAGCCCACGGGAACGCCAGCGCCGGACGGTATAGCGT
>CAVIFG010000030.1:0-7782 GCA_963641955.1 Escherichia coli | reverse complement strand
GTATAGCGTGGGTCATAAGCCCCGAGCCAGCCTTGACGAGAAGCCCGTCCGAATGCCCGTGGTAGCAGCCCTCAAACTTGATTATCTTGTCGCGCCCCGTATATCCGCGGGCGGCTCTTATCGCGCTCATGACCGCTTCCGTTCCGGAGTTTACTAACCTCAGCATCTCCATGGATGGAAAATGCTTCTGAATAAGTTCGGCAAGCTCTATCTCGCCCTTGTGGCAGGCGCCGAATGTTAATCCGTTGTCGCAGGCGGACTTCACCGCTTCCGTTATCTGCGGTACGGCGTGACCAAGAATATTGGGTCCCCATGAGCAGATGTAATCGATGTATTCGTTGTTGTCCTCGTCGTATATTTTGGAGCCGTCCGCACGGCTGATGAACAGCGGGGATACTCCCACCGAACGGCAGGCACGCACGGGGCTGTTTACTCCGCCGGGCATGAATTTGCAGGCTCTTTCGTAGAGCTTTTCGGATTTTTCTGTGTTCATTTCCGTTCCTCCCTGAGCCATTCGACGGCGTCAAGCGCGTGATATGTGATGATGATATCCGCGCCCGCGCGCTTTATCGCGGTGAGATTTTCGAGGACTATTCGGCGCTCGTCTATCCAGCCGAGCTGCGCTGCCGCTTTCACCATGGAAAATTCCCCGCTGACGTTGTATGCGGCTATCGGCAGGTCGAAGCGCTCCCTTGCGGCTTTCAAAACGTCAAGGTAGGCAAGAGCGGGCTTCACCATGACCATATCCGCGCCTTCGGAGATATCGTCGGCGATCTCGCGGAGAGCTTCTCTGCCGTTTGCGGGGTCCATCTGATAGGTCTTGCGGTCGCCGAAGCTGGGCGCAGACTGCGCCGCGTCGCGGAACGGGGAATAGTATCCCGAAGCAAATTTCGCGCTGTAGGACATTATGGGCACGTCTGTATATCCGTTCTCGTCCAGAGCCGCGCGGATAGCCGCAACGCGGCCGTCCATCATGTCGGAGGGCGCGATTATATCCGCCCCCGCCCTTGCAAGGCTGACGGACATCGCGCACAGCAGCGGCAGGGTTTCGTCGTTAAGTATCTTGCAGCCGCAGATAAGCCCGCAGTGGCCGTGGTCGGTGTATTCGCAAAGGCATACGTCCGCGATTACAATAAGCTCGGGATAGCGCTCCTTTATGAAGCGGATGGCGCGCTGGGTCACGCCGTCGTCGTTGTACGCTTCGCTGGCGCGGGCGTCCTTGTGCGCGGGAATGCCGAATATAAGCAGCCCCGAAATGCCGCTTTCCGCTATCTGCGGAAGTATCTCCTCCAGCCTGTCGATGGAATACTGATATACCGTCGGCATGGAATCCACGGGCTTTTTTATGTCATTTCCCTCCGCGACGAAAATGGGATATATAAAATCCGCCGCGTCAAGGCGCGTTTCGCGTACCATCCTCCGCATTGCCTCGCTTGACCTTAATCTTCTGAATCTCTGCATTTTAATGCCTCCAAAATACTTTGTATAACGCCGTCAACGGTGCTTTCGGTCGGGAGCGCGATGTTTGTGATCCCGTGCTTCCGAAGTTCCGCGGCGGTGACTTTTCCGATTGCCGCCGAAATGGTGTTCGGCGAAAGGCTTCCGCCGCTGGCGAAAAAACCCCGTACAGCCCCCGCGCTGGTGAACGCCGCCATGTCGCAGTCCACAGCGCCCGCGGGCAGGCAGACAGGTTTGTATATCTTCACATCGGCGTATGCTATCCGCCCGTCGAGAGCCGCGTTCAATTCCGAAGAGCCTTCTTCCGAGCGCATTATAAGCAGCCGCGAACTGCCGTCAAGTCGCTCTGCAAGCAGCTTTCCGAGGGCAGACGTGCTGTAATCGCACGGCATAAGCTCCGCGAAAATTCCGTTTTGCTCCAGCACCGCCGAGGTGCCTTTTCCTATCACCGCGAATTTCACAGCGTTCAGGCTGCGGATATCTACGCGATGTTCCCGCAGCTTTTTTAGGAATATCCGCGCTCCGTTGGGGCTTGTCAAAGCGATGTGAGTATACCCCGCAAGCTCGGAAAATGCGCGGTCGATATCTCCGCCGTGAAGCTCTTCGATATCAACTCCGCCGGTGCGGAACGCATACGCGCCGAGCGCATGAAGCCCGCCGCAAAGGCGCTTTGCCGTTTCTCCCGAGGATATCACGGCGATGTTCTTGCCCGCAAGCGGCGGGTGATATGTCGCGGAGAAATCATATCCGGCGGTTTCGCCGACGACGATTATCGCGGGGGCAGTAAGTTCGGCTTCCCTGACCTTTTCCACGATATCCGCGAGGGTGCCGCGGACGGTGCGTTCAAATCGCGTTGCGCCGTTTGAAATTATCGCCGCGGGGGTATCTGCGGGCTTTCCGCACGAAATCAGCCCCTGCGATATTTCGGGCAGGGAATTAAGACCCATCAGAAACACGAGCGTGCCCGAAAGCTTTGCGTACTGCGCGAGGTTTTCTGGGGTGCGGCTGTCGGCGGTGTGGCCTGTTATAACGTGGAAGCTGCGCGCTTCTTTCCGATGGGTCACGGGTATCCCCGCAAGTTCGGGGACAGCCACGGACGATGTCACGCCGGGTATCACGGCAAACGGGATATCATGCTTTTTAAGCTCAAGTATTTCCTCGCCACCGCGCCCGAAAACGAACGGGTCGCCGCCTTTCAGCCGCACGACTGACTTTCCCGCGAGCGCCTTTTCCACCAGCAGCGCGTTTATTTCCTCCTGCTTTGCGGAGTGCTGCCCCGCGCGCTTTCCGACGCATATTTTTTCCGCCTGCGGCGCAAAATCGAGCAGGCGCATATCGATAAGGCTGTCGTATATCACTACGTCGCAGCGGCGGAGTTCTTCCATACCGCGTATGGTTATTAAATCAAAGCTTCCGCAGCCTGCGCCCGTGAGTATAACTTTTCCTGTCATAGCCGGGATATCAGCTCCTTTATCAGAGCGGCGGAGTTTTCGGGAGGACACTCGCCGTCTGCGATTTTTCCGTCCGCGTTTGAGATGGTGAGGTGCATTGTGCCGCCGCGTATTTCGCTGTATGCTCCTATCGGCACGGTGCAGTCCGCGCCGAGGGCTTCGATAACACGGCGCTCCGCCGCAAAGCACAGCATCGTTGCGGGGTCGGAAACGCTCTGCACGATCTTTGCGGCATTGCTTCCGACCGCGCATTCCGCCGCGATTATTGCCTGACAGGGCGCGGGCAGGAACTCGTTAAATTCAAATTTCCTTACGGAGAAATCCTCCATTGAAAGGCCAAGGCGCTCCACCCCCGCCGCCGCAAGAACGATCGCGCCATATTCGCCGTCGGAAAGCTTTCGCAGGCGCGTGTCGACATTGCCGCGGATATCCGCAAATTCCGCGAGCGGATACAGCTTTTTCAAATTCATTCGGCGGCGCAGACTGCCCGTTCCGACAACAAAGCTGTCGCTGGGAGAAAACTCATTTTCCTTTCTCATGACCAGCATATCGCGGTGGTCGCCGCGGGGGAGCACCCCCGATATTTCCAGCACATCACCAAGCTGCACGGGCAGGTCTTTCGCGCTGTGTACCGCGAGGTCGATATCGCCGCTTTTAAGCGACTGCTCTATTTCCTCAACGAAAACGCCCTTTCCGCCGATACGGTCGAGCGGGCGGTCGAGGATACGGTCGCCGCGGGTGGTGAACTTCACGATTTCAATGGATATCTCGGGGTATTTATTCCGAATTGCCGCAGCGAACATTTCTGTCTGCGCGAGGGCGAGCAGGCTCTGCCGTGTTCCGATTTTCAGGGTCATACTTTCAGCTCCGTTCTGTCGACAAATTCAAGCAGTTCAGAATAAGTCGGCACATTATCGTTTTCGGTGCAGTATTCGAGAGCGGCTTTCATTACTGCGGCGCGCTGTTTTTCCTGTGGGAATTTTTCGCGCACGGCGGGGCGCAGGCTGCCCATAAGATCACATATTTCCGCAAGCTCAGACGTCAGGTGCTTTTCCGTTTCGCGGCGGATATCGGCGGCGATGAGCGGGCTTTTTCCCGCGGTGGATACTCCCACCGTGATATTGCCCCGCTGCGCCAGCGCGGGAAAATAAAACGAGCAGTCCGCGGGGCTGTCCACGGCGTTGCAGAGAATATTCCGCTCTCGGCAAAGGCGGGAAATATACGAGTTTACATCGGTGCTGTTTGTCGCGGCGATAACAAAAAATGCGCCGTTAAGGTCGTCTGGGATAAACTCTCGGTGCTCGAGATGCAGCCCCGAAATCTGCTCTATTTCTGCGCATATTTCGGGGGATACAACGCGTATTTCGGGGGAAAAGGGAAGCAGCTTCTGTATTTTGTGGAGCGCTATCCTGCCGCCGCCGACTATAAGGCACGGCTTTTTTTCTATGTCGATAAAAAACGGAAAATACGGCATGATATCACTCCTTTTCTGCAAGTGCCGAAATGACCTCAGCAAAGGCGTCGGCGGACAATTCTTTTTTCAGTCTGAACAGCAGTTCCTCCGCAGTCATATCGGACAGTGTTCCGCGTTCGCGTATTTTGGGGAGATTTTCGTGCATGAGCAGCGTTTTGCGAAGCTCCCCGATGTCCTCCTCGATGATCTGCTTTGCTTGTTCAACACTGTCCTGCTTGCGGAGATTGTTGTCCTCCGCAAGGCTGCTGAAATAGTCCACGCTGCGCAGCGTTACGCCGGGGATGTCAGCCGCGGCGGGGTCAATATCCCGCGGCACGGCGAGGTCTATCAGCAGCTTTTCGCCTTGGCAGTGCTCGCGGAGCCTGTCCGCGGTCAGCACGGTATGCGGGCTGGAGGTTGCGGAAATAACGCAGTTGCATTCCGAAATATATTTGTATCGTTCGTCGTAGGGTACGATTTTCAGGGCGGGGTTTCCCGATATCAGAGCGGTCTGCCCGCTGTGGGAACGCATCGTGGCAAGCACGGAAACATTCTTGTACGACAGCAGGTTTTTCAGCAAGCTGGTGCCTGTTTTTCCGCTTGCACCGATGAGCAGCACCTTGACTTCGGGCGCGGAATGAGCCGCGAGCTTTGCCGCGAGGGTCGCGTGGGAAACGGATGTTTTCGAGATATATGTTTCGGTTTTTATGCGCTTTGCGGTGGTAACTGCGCTGCGGAATATTATATTTGTCCTGTGGGAAAGCTGTATCAGCTCCGCAGATTTAGAATACGCGTTTCTCAGCTGGCCAAGTATCTCGTCCTCCCCGACCACCATGGAATCCACGCCGCAGGCAACGCGGAAGAGATGCCGCACTGCGCCCTCTCCGCTGAAAAGCATCGCGCAGTTTTCCACATCCGAGCGCGGAAGTCCGGAGTATTCCGTAAGTATGCGCAGGCCGTCGTTTACGCCGCCGAGCAGATAAAGCTCCGTGCGGTTGCAGGTGCACAAAAAAACAGGGCTAAATGCTCGGTTTTCTGAAATCAGCTTCTCTTGTATTTCGCCGCCGAAGGCGAATTTTTCGCGGAGTTCCTGACCGCATTTTCTATAATTAATGCTTATGCATACAAAATCCATCAACTGTACCAGCTTCTTTTATGTATTATTGCCTACTAATCTAATATGCATTATACCATGATTAATATGGTTTGTCAACGATGTTTTGCGGGATTTGCAGAAATACATATTTTTTCACAAAAGCTATTGACAATTCAGCATGAATGTTGTATTATACATATATAGTCTATAGACTTAGTATGCTTTAGAAGGAGGCAGCAAAAATGATAACACGCGAGGAAGCATGGGATCTGCTTACAGAATACAACAAAGACACGTTTCACCTGAAGCACGCCGTTACGGTAGAGGGCGTTATGCGGTGGTATGCAGAGAAGCTTGGATATGCCGACGAGGTAGACCTCTGGGGGATAGTTGGTCTGCTGCACGACCTTGATTTTGAGATGTATCCGGAGCAGCACTGCATAAAGGAGCAGGAGATCATGCGCGAAAAGGGCGTCGACGAGCGGATAATACACGCCACGGCAAGCCACGGCTGGAAGCTTACAGTGGATATCGAGCCGCAGCACGAAATGGAAAAGGTGCTGTACGCGGTGGACGAGCTTACGGGACTTATCGGCGCGGCCGCGCTTATGCGCCCGTCAAAATCCGTGCAAGATATGGAACTGAAGTCGGTGAAGAAAAAATATAAGAACGCAAACTTTGCAGCGGGATGTTCGCGGGAAGTCATTGAGCGCGGCGCGGAGCTTATGGGAGTTTCCCTTGATGACCTGATATCGGATACTATCCTTGCAATGAGAAGCTGCGAGGACGAATATAACAAATTTGCATAAGGAGGTATTATGGCTGCAAGGACGATAAATGTTCGGGAAATGTCACAGCTGAAAAAAACGGTCAGCGAGCAGTTTACCGCAAAGCTGCATTACAACGGCTCCTGCGGCGGGCAGAATTTCACCATGGATTACAGCAGCGAGGAACTTCGATGTTTCCTTGTGGAATACTTTGGTGAAAAGGGTCTGTCGCTGAAATTTTCCGACGATGGGCTGAGATTTTATGCGGTGTGTTCATGAAGAAAAATGGATACAAAAAAGCGGAAACCTTTGTGGGTTCCGCTCTTTATTAATTGAAAAAATGCCCCTGCATTCAAGCAGGGGCATTGATGTTTATAAAATTACTTAAGCAGCGCCTTGAGTCTTTCCATAGCCTCTGCAGTAGCTTCGTGAGTGCCGAACGCGGTCAGTCTGAACCATCCGTCGCCGTTCTTGCCGAAGCCCGCGCCGGGGGTGCCGACAACCTGTATCTTGGTCAGCAGCATATCGAAGAAATCCCAGCTTCCCATGTTGTTCGGGCACTTGAGCCAGATGTACGGGGAGTTGATGCCGCCGGTGTACTTGATGCCAAGCTCGTCGCAGGTCTTTGCGATGGTGCGTGCGTTCTCCTGATAATATGCGATGGCTTCGTGGGTCTGCTTCTGTCCCTCGGGGGTGAAAACAGCCTCCGCACCGCGCTGAACAGGGTAGGATACGCCGTTGAACTTGCTGCCCTGGCGTCTGCCCCAGATATCCGCAAGCTTTACGTCCTCGCCGGCGCTGTTCTTCTGAATAAGGTCGTTCGGAACAACTGTGTAGCCGCAGCGTGTGCCGGTGAAGCCCGCCGTCTTGGACAGGGAGCATATCTCGATAGCACACTTCTTTGCGCCCTCGATGCAGAAAATGCTTCTCGGGATATCAGGCTCGGTTATGAATGCTTCATATGCCGCGTCGTAAATGATCACAGCGTTGTTGCTGAGGGCGTAATCGACCCATTCCTTGAGCTGCGCAGCAGTATAGGTGGAGCCTGTGGGGTTGTTCGGGGAGCAGAGGTAGATAAGGTCTGCCTTTACGGACTTGTCGGGCATTGCCGCAAAGCCGTTTTCCTCGGTGGAATCGGCGTAGATAACGTCGTTTCCATTCATTATGTTGGAGTCAACATATACGGGGTATGCGGGGTCGGTAACAAGAACTGTGTTGCCTGTGCCGAAGATGTCGATGATATTGCCGCAGTCGCTCTTTGCGCCGTCGGAAATGCGTATTTCGTCGGCGGAAACATCCGCACCGAAGCTCTTGTAATAGTTAGAAACCGCTTCGCGCAGGAAGTCGTAGCCGGCGCCGCTGTCCTCGTATCCGCGGAATGTTTCCTTAACGCCCATCTCGCGGCACGCCTTCTCCATCGCCTCGACTACAACGGGCGCCAGCGGGCGTGTTACATCGCCGATACCCATGCGGATAAGTCGCTTTGCTTCCTCGGGATGCTCGGCGGAGTATGCCTTGATCCTCTTTGCAATTTCAATAAACAGGTAGTTCTTTTTC
>CAVIFG010000029.1:8053-13437 GCA_963641955.1 Escherichia coli | reverse complement strand
GTCAAGGTGCGCATAAAAATTTGTATATATAGACAATTTTCATATCCGCTTTTCGTTTTATTAAAGTAAATATAATCCATTATATCCACAACAAAACATTCTGAATTTTGCGCAATATGTCCAACAGGTATTGACTTTTAAAGGATAAAGCTGTACAATATAAATATACGTTCTCATTTCGTGAAAACGTTATCATTGACACTGAAAGGATATTTTTTATATGACAGCATTCAAAACTGCGCGGATATTCAGCGATGGGATGGTATTGCAGCGCGGGAAAAATATAAACGTCTTTGGCGAGGGTCAGGACGGCGCGCATATCACCGTGGAGCTTCTCGGAAAGAAAGCGGGCTGTACTGTTAAGGACGGAAAGTGGCTCGCGGTGCTTCCCCCGATGGAAGCCTGCACGGGCGCGGAGCTTACCGTAAGCGACGGAAAGGACACCGTGCGCTTTACGGACGTAGCCCTCGGCGAGGTATGGCTGGCGGGCGGTCAGTCCAACATGGAATATGAGCTGCGCAACTGCACCGGCGGCAGGGATCACCTCGAAAATGACAAGAACGTAAATGTAAGATTTTACTACACCCAGAAAAAGACCATCCTCGATGAAGATTTCTTCGAGTGCGAGGAAAAAATGGGCTGGCAGAGCTTCGACAACAGGGAAAGCGCGCAGTACTGGAGCGCCGTCGGCTATTTCTTCGCAAAGGAGCTTTCCGAAAAGCTTGGCGTTACCGTCGGAATTATCGGCTGCAACTGGGGCGGCACATCCGCCAGCGCATGGATGAGCAGAAAATATGCGCAGGGCGAAACCTCCGTTTATTTCGACGAATATGACGCGGCAATGTCCGCCACGACCCCCGAGCAGGCTATCAGGGACTACCGCGAGTATCAGGCATACCACGCCGCATGGGAGAAAAAGAGCGCGGAATACTACACCACCGTGGAAAATCCCACATGGGACGGCTGCCTTGAATACTGCGGCGAGAACAAGTACCCCGGCCCTCCCGCTCCCGTAAATCCCATGAGCCCCGGCGTGCTGCATGAAAGCATGATAATGCGCGTGTGCCCCTACACCCTCGCGGGATTTATCTACTATCAGGGCGAGAGCGACGACCACCGCCCCGAGATGTACTACACACTGTTCACACAGCTTATCAGAAACTGGCGCGAGGACTGGCACGACGACGAGCTTCCGTTCATCTGCGCGCAGCTTCCCATGCACCGCTATTCCGCCGACGAGGACAGAAAGAACTGGTGCCTTATCCGCGAGGCGCAGATGCGCGCGTTCAATACCGTAAAGAACATGGGCATCGCCGTGCTGATAGACTGCGGCGAATTCAACGAGATACATCCCAAGGACAAAGCCCCGGTGGGACACCGCTTTGCGCTTCAGGCGCTGGATAAATTCTACGGTGGCTGCGACGGTGCGAATGCTCCTGTGATAAATTCGGCGGTATGGGGCGAAAACAGCGCCGAACTTTCTTTCAGAAACGCCGAGGGCGGATTTGTTGTTAACGGCGGCGTGGACGGCTTTGAAATCTGCGGCGCGGACGGCGAGTATGTCCCCGCAAAGGCGGAAATAAACGGCGAAAGGATAACCGTTTCCGCGGATAATATAACCGAACCCCGCGGGGTAAGATATCTCTGGACAAACTACGGCGAGGTGCATATCTACGGCAGAAAGGGTCTGCCGCTGGCGCCGTTCCGCATTACTATAGAATAATCAGCACAGAGAACAGAAAAGGAGAACAAACTATGATAGCACTCGTAACAGGCGCAAGCTCGGGCATAGGCCGCGACATCGCGCGCTCGCTTGCAAAGCACGGAATAAACGTCATCCTCACGGCGCGCCGCCGCGACAGACTGGCGGAGCTTAAGGAAGAGCTGACAAAGAAGTACGGCGTGAAAGTAATGTGCATTTCCGCCGACCTTTCCGATGAAAAGCAGTGCATAAAGCTTTATAACACCGTTAAGAAATACAACATCGACATTCTTATCAACAACGCGGGTTTCGGCGTTTTCGGAAAATTCTGCGACACCGACCTTGAAAGCGAGCTTAGTATGCTGGATGTAAACGTCCGCGCATTCCATATCCTGTTCAAGCTTTTCCTGAAGGATTTCAGGGAGCGCGGCTGCGGATATATCCTCAACACCGCAAGCGCGGCGGGATTTCTTCCCGGCCCTTACTTCTCGTCCTACTACGCAAGCAAGGCGTATGTTGTCCGCATGACGCAGGCCGTGGCGGAGGAGCTTCGCTCCGAGGGAAGCGGGGTGCACGTTTCCATGCTGTGCCCCGGCCCTGTTGCAACGGAGTTTGAGGAGAGAGCACGCGTTAAATTCGCGATACCCGCGGTTTCTTCCGCAAGGCTTGCGGAAAAGGCTGTCCGAGATATGTTCGGCGGAGAGCTTATGATATGCAGCGACCCCGTTTCAAAGGCAGTGCTGTATGCTTCGAAGCTTGTGCCTGACTGCCTGCTTGCCTTTGGCGCAAGGCTGTCGCAGTCCTCGAGAAAAACGTTTTAAGGAGCAGATATGCCATCACAGACCGAAATAACCGTCCGCTATGCGGAAACCGACTGCATGGGCGTTGTGCACCATGCGGTGTATCCCATATGGTATGAGATAGCCCGCACGGACTATATCAAGTCCGCGGGGATGAGCTACGCGGACATGGAGCGCGCAGGGGTAATGCTGCCCGTTACGGGCATATCCTGCCGCTACCGCCTGCCCGCGAAATACGACGATACGCTTGTTATAACCGCAAAAATAACGCGGCTGACGCCTGCGCGGATAGAGTTCTCTTATACCGTGACAAAAAAGGGAGAAAGCGCCGTGCTTGCCGAGGGAACAAGCTCCCACGGCTTTGTTGATGCGAAAACATTCCGCCCGCTGAATTTCAAGAAAGAAATGCCCGGGCTGTTCGCAAAGATGGAACAGTGCGCGGCGGCGGACAGCGCGGAATAAACGAACATCCGCCAAATGTGCGGGAACACACCTTTCGGAGAAATAACATATGAAGCGTTTTATTATCCTTGCCGTGCTGGCGGTCATCGGGGCGGCCTCGGCGTTTATAATTATAAAGCACCCCTATCAGCCGATGGAGGTGACGGCGCAGCCCACCGAGGACGGCGGCGTTGAGATAGTCCCCGTTACGAGCGGCACAACTTCTTCCGCGGAACCCGAGGACGAAGAAAATGACAAAGATAAGCACGAGCTTTCGGTGACATATTCGCTGCCGTCGACTTTCTATGACGAGAACATATCCGTGGAGCTTTTCGCGGACGACGGCGCGGAGATTTATTTCACCCTCGACGGAAGCGACCCCGACGCGTCATCAGACCGCTATAACGGCGCGATAGAGATAAACGCGGGCACGGACACTTCGGCGGTGACTATAAAGGCAGTCGCGGTCAGGGACGGCGAGGTTTCGGATATTTTCACGAGAAGCTATGTTGTCGGGCAGAATGTGCGCGAGCGCTTTAGCGAGGACACGCTGATATTCGTGCTTTCCACTGACCCGTACAATCTATATGACTATGAATACGGAATTGCCGTCCCGGGCAAGATCTACGATGATTATGTCAAGGAGCACCAAGGCGAGGAAATACCGTATAACGCCCCGGGCAACTACTATATGTCCGGCAGGGAAGCCGAGCGCGATATCTATGTTGAAGTGTTTGAAAGCACGGGAAACAAGGTCATTTCGCAGGCGGCGGGCGTGCGCCTTTCGGGCGGATATTCCCGCGTGGTCGACCAGAAATCACTAAGGCTTATCGCCCGCAAGGAATACGACCCCGACAACGGAAAGTTCAAGTACGCGTTTTTTCAAGACGCGGTAGACTGCAACGGCGAACCGATAAGCGAGTTTGACAGGGTAGTGCTCCGCAACGGCGCAAACGACCGCGAATTTGCAGGCGTGCGCGATGAGCTTTCGCAGCAGCTTGCGCGGGATTACGGCTATCAGGCGACCCAGTGCACAACTCCTGCGGCTGTTTTCTTAAACGGCGAATACTACGGCTTCGCATGGCTCCATGAAAACTACAACGAGGACTACCTCGAAAGCCATTTCGGCGGCAACAAGGAGCAGTACGAAATAGTAAGCAACACAGAAATTCCCGAAGAAGGCACCGAGCGCGGCCTTGGCGATTATGCAAAGGTGGTCGAGTATTTCGACAAGGATCTCACCGACGATAAGACATTTGCGGAATTCTGCGAACTTGTGGATATAAAGAATTTCATGCAGTATTATGCGATGCAGATATTCATATCCAACAAGGACTGGCCGGGCAACAACTACAAGGCTTTCCGCTATTACCCAGAGGACGGCGAGGAGATCACCTCCGAGTACATGGACGGAAAGTGGCGCTACCTCTTCTTTGACGCGGAGTATGCATGGGGACTTTACGGCGAGGGATTCCGACTTAATACCCTTTCCGACCTGCTGGACGGAACCCATATGAGCGGCGAGAGCCGTGCGCTTATCGCGCTGCTTCAGCGGGAGGATATGCGTGAACTTCTGGCGGATACGCTGTGCGACGTCATGTCCGACGCATTCAGCACCGAAAATATCCTTGAAACGCTGGAGGAGCTTATTGAAAAAAGCGACAACGAGCAGATGTACGCCCTCCGCAAGGGAATTACTAGCACATGGGCGAACGAGTGGACTTTTGCGGACAGCAGGGATCAGATACGCCAGTTTGCCGAGCGCCGCGAAACGGTGCTTCGCAGGTTTATCGCAAAGGACCTTGATATCGCGGAGGATACCTACGACGTTTCCGTTACGGGAGCGGTGGGCGCGGATGCTCACCTAGGCTCGCAGAGCACCGTCGGCAGCGTTGTTTTCGGCAGCTATTACACCGCCTACGGCGTTGAAATAAGCGCGGAAGCATTCGAGGGCTACCGCTTTGTAAAGTGGGAGATAAACGGCGCCGACTACACCGACGCGACGGTCAGAATCACCGCGGACATGGCGCAGGACGGCAGGGTCTCCGCAAGGCTTGTGGTGGAAAAGGACGAGCTTCACGGCGTCCCGCTGAAAATAAGCGCGATATCCACTGACAAAAAGGCGGGGTGGATAAAGCTGCTCAATCCGAATGCCGAGGAGGTCACGGTAAAGGGGCTGTATCTCTCCGACGACCCCGAGAAGCCCGACCGCTTCGCTCTCCCGGAGGTCACGATAGGCGCGGGCGAAGAGCTTGTCGTGATGATGAAAAACAACAAAACCACTGACGCATTGCTGCAGATACAGGCGAATTTCTCGCTGAAAAAGGGAGAAACGCTGATCCTCTCCGACAAAGACGGGAACATTCTGCGCAGCGTTGAAATACCCGACATCCCCGAGGGCAGCGTGTATATGCTTCGGTCGGACGGAAAATACTACATAA
>CAVIFG010000029.1:0-7890 GCA_963641955.1 Escherichia coli | reverse complement strand
AAAGGACTGACTGCATGGTAACAGGAGTATCCACCGCGTCGCTTTATCCCCTCCATGTCGAGGACGCTTTCGCAGAACTTGCGCGGCTGGGCGTAAAGTCGGCGGAGGTTTTCGCAAACAGCACCTGCGAAGCGGGCGAGCCGTATATCTCCATGATAAAGCGTATGTGCGAGGAAAACGGCATGAATGTCACGTCGTTTCACCCGTTCTCATCGCCGATGGAGAGCGTGTTTCTGTTTTCAACCTACGACCGCCGCATCGAAGAGATGATGTCGCTGTACCGCTCGTTTTTCGGCAGCATGAATACCCTCGGCGCAAAGATATTCGTGCTCCACGGTGCGATACTCAGCAGCAAGTGCCCCGTGTCGCACTACCTGAAGCAGTTCAGAATGCTTTCCGAAGCAGGGCGGGAGTACGGCATAACCGTTGCGCAGGAAAACGTCTGCTACTGCATGAGCGGCAAGCTGGAGTTCCTTAAAATGATGAAGCGGGAGCTGGGAGATCATGCAAAATTCGTTCTTGATCTCAAGCAGGCGCGCCGCAGCGGGGAAGATCCTTTCGAGTATGTCGAGGCGCTGGGGCAGAGCATAATTCACTGCCATGTAAGCGACGGCGACGACGGTCACGACTGCCTGCCGATAGGCGAGGGTAAGTTTGATTTCAGGAAATTCGCACGCAGGCTCGCGGATAAAGGATACGACGGCGCGTACATCGTGGAGCTGTACCGCGACAACTACGGCGGTTTCGAGGTGCTGAAGCAGTCCGTCGACCGCATGGCGGAGTACATCGGGCTATGAAAAAACAAAACGACATCAAAAAAGCTCCCCGCAACCGCACGATTGACACAGAATTATGCGACGGCGGGGAGTATCTCCGCCGCTGCATAAGGCAGGACGGAATGCCGCTTTCCGCTGAAAAAATAACGGACGGCATTATCATCGGCGACGCATTTGAAACGCTGCCGCTGCTGCCCGAAAAATCCGCGGATCTTATCATCGCCGACCCGCCGTACAATCTTACAAAAGACTACAACGGCAGCAGATTTACAAAGCGCTCCGCCGCGGAGTACGAGGAATACACCCGCCGCTGGCTGTCGCTGGTGAAGCCCCTGCTGAAAGACGGCGGCACAATATACGTCTGCTGCGACTGGGAATCCAGCCTGATAATCGGGCGGGTGCTCGGGGAGTTCTTTACGGTGCGTAACCGCATAACATGGCAGCGCGAAAAAGGCCGCGGCGCGGGCGCAAACTGGAAGAACGGCATGGAGGATATATGGTTCGCGACGAACGGCGCGGGGTACACCTTCAACCTTGAAGCGGTGAAGCAGCGCCGCAGAGTCATGGCGCCGTACCGCGCGGGCGGAGAGCCAAAGGACTGGCAGCAGACCGACGGCGGAAAATTCCGCGACACCTGTCCGTCGAATTTTTGGGATGATATCACGATACCGTTTTGGTCCATGCCCGAAAACACCGCGCATCCCACGCAGAAGCCCGAAAAGCTCTGCGCGAAGCTTATCCTTGCAAGCTCGAACGAGGGAGATGTTGTGCTGGATCCGTTTTGCGGCTCGGGCACCACGGCGGTGACGGCGAAGAAACTCGGGCGGCATTATATCGGGATCGAGTTGGAAGAGCGCTTCTGCATATGGGCGCAGCAGCGGCTGGAGCAGGCGGAAACTGATAAGTCGATACAGGGGTATTCCGACGGTATCTTCTGGGAGAGAAATACGTTCTCAAAGCAAAAATAAAGCTCCCTTTCGGGAGCGTCAGCTTATTGAAAAAATCGGGTTTGCCCGCGAAGCGGATGTAATCTGTCAAAAAAGTCGTAAGACTTTTTCGACAAACTTAAGCTCCCTTTCGAAGCATTTAAGGCGGCATTGTGCAAAATCAAATGTGCGGTGCCGTGTTTTATTTCGTAAGTATCTTGTTCAGCGGCTTTCTAAGCGGCTTCGAGAAAAATTTCACCACGAAGCCCGTGCACAGCGCGGAGATTATCGTGCCCTCGCGGGTGCCGACTATCGTAAAATTAAAGAATATAAGCGAAAGCACCACGGCAATTACTACGCAGCTAACATCGAAAAATACCTTTACCGTGCCGAATTCCTTGTGTATCGTATCGGAGAGCGCCTTTACAAACGCCTCGCCGGAGTTCATTATAACATTTGCGATGACGGACAGCGAAATTCCGAAGCTCAGAATAACGGTGCCAATGATTATCATAGCAAGCCTTGCGGGATAAAACTCAGTCTGAAACGGCGAAACCAGCGCCATGCAGATATCCGTGAACCATCCGAAAACAAATGACAGCGGGAGCTGCAAAAGCTGTATCCACTGAAATTTCTTCCGGAGCAGAAGTATCTGCCCGAGGATAAGAGCCGCGTTCCAGATTATAAGCCAGTTTCCAAGCGACAGTGCGTCAAATTTTATGCTCATTACATTCGCAACCGATGATATCGGGGACACGCCCAGTTCTCCGCACTTTGTAACGGCAACGCCGAGCGCCGAGAAAAACAGGCTGATTATAAACAGCGCGTATCTCTTTACAATTTCCCGCGGGGTCATTTTCGCCGCGATCACCTTGACGGCTTCACGTTCTTCTTCGAAATCGTCAAGCTCTTCGATTTTTTCGTTTTCTTCTTTTTGTTCTGTCAAAAAAATTTCCTTCCTTCTGTCGGCATTTTGCCGAAAATATGTCGGGAGAATTATCCCCCGACATATATATTATAGTACATTTCCGCGCGGTTGTCAATGCGGCGGGATAATGCATTAAAAAGGGGACGTTATCATGAGAATTTTCGGAACATCCACATCAAACGAGCTTCAGTTCTTTTCCTGCGGAAATCTGCGCAGCGCGGAGGGATTTGTCCATCAGCGCCGCGTGCTTAACTGCTGCGTACTTATCTATGTCCTCGAGGGGGAACTGCACATCGGAAACGCCTGCGCCGAGCATACCGTGCGGCGCGGGGAGTACATCCTGCTGAACGCGGGAGAGGAGCATTTCGGAACCTCGCCGTCGCAGGGGCAGCTTTCGTATCTGTGGGCGCATTTCGGATTTGGCGAGCCGTTCTCCGCCGGGGAGGACAGCGTCCCCGAAAACAGCAGGTACATCATCCCCGAGCATTCCGGGGCGCGGTCGGAAAGGATAAGCGCGCTGTTCCGCCAGTTGTGCGATATATCCCGCCGAGGTGGATTGTACACGCAGAAAATGCCGCTGTGTGCGATGGATATGCTGCTGATGGAGATAACGCAGGAATACCACGAGCGCAGCTTCGGCAGGGAATATTCCCCGCTTATCGCGGCGGTGTGCGGGTATATCCGCAGCGAGTGTCACAAGGACATCACCACGGCGGAGCTTGCAGAGAAATTCCACTACAACGCGGAGTATCTCGCGGCGGTTTTCAAGCGGGAAACCGGCGTCACCGTCGCGAAATATCTTAACCGAAGCAGGATAGAGCTTTCAAAGCGGCTGCTGTCCTCGGGAAACGTGAGCATAAAAGAAACCGCATTTTCATGCGGTTTCAGTGATGAAAAATATTATATGCGCCTGTTCAGGCAGTACGAGGGTATGACCCCGCTGGAATACAAGCGTTCCGTTACTGCTTTTTCGTGAAGTAAACCGTGTAAGCTTCGTCGGTTATTTCGTACAGCGGGCGGAAAACAATGTTCTCGCGCTGGTTGCGTGTAACGTAGGTGTTCTGACGCCACGGGAATGTGCCGTAGGTGTGCTCGGTGCGGCGGATGAGGAAGTTTTCGCCCTCAAGACCGCTGTCCTTGTCGGTAAGTCCCGCGAGGACGATGGGTCCGTCCACCATAGCGGTAAGCTCGGGCATATCCGCAAGGTGCTCTTCAACAACCTCGGAGGGGAAGTATATCTGAATTTCGTCCTTATTCCATTCTGCGGTTATATCAAGGCGTCCGTCGATAACTTCGGGCGTTATTTTTTTGCCGTTTACTTCAACGTCGGGGGCGCCCTTTACCCATGCGGGAACGCGGAAGGATATCGTGAACTTAGCGGGGGCGGAGGTTTCGACGTTGAACTTAAGCAGCCAGCGGGACATCTGTCCGTTGTCGCTCTCGTCGAAGAACGCCTGCTCGTTGTAGTATTTCATGCCTGTTGTCTGAGTTACCTTTACGTCCGCGCCGCCCTGCTGGAATTTGATTTCCGAGGGGATGTACTGGCTTATGAACAGGTCGTTTTCGCCAATGTAGTAGATAAGCTCGGGGTAAATTGCCTGCGCCTGCACCATCGTTCCGTGGCAGCACCAGAAATCGTGGGTCTTGCTGCCCCACTTCTTTTTGCTTCCCGCCGCGAGGGGGAGGAAGTATGTCGGCATACCCGTGCAGCAGTTCTGCTGTGCGAGGAATCCGTTGTAAAGGCAGCGCTCGATGTAGTCGGCGTATTCTGTCTTGCCTGTCCATCTGAAAAGGCAGTCAGCCGTGCGAACCATGTTGTAAACCGTGCAGAATTCCTGATCGTTTGCGCCGATGAACTGACCCTGCATAAAGGGAGGAACCCAGAATTCGCCTGCGTTTTGTCCGCCGGTGCTGTAATATCCGCGGTCGGTAACAGCGTCCTTCCAGAATATCTCGACAATTTTACGCCACTTTTCGTCGCCGCTTATTTCGTACATCTTCGCAGCGCCGTGAATGAGCGGAATGCTTGCATTCGCGTGGCAGTTTGAAAGTCCGTCGCCGCCGTCGAGCAATGTTCTGAAAAGCCATGCGTCGGAGTAGCGGTCGGCGAGGGTCTTGTACTTTTCGTCGTGAGTTATCTCATACAGCAGCGCCCAAACCTCGAGCATACCGCCCTCTTCGCCTTTGTATATCGCATAGGGGGCGCGGCGGAGCATTTCGTCCGTCCAGCGGATGTACCAGTCGGCGAGATGGCTCATTACCTCGAGAGCCTGCTCGTTGCCCGCGTACATATACGCATGGGTAAGGCCGAGTATGGTCTTGTGCATGGTGTACTGCGGCGACCAAACATAATCGCCGTTTGCAAGCTTTTCAAAGTATTTCTCAGGGATGGAGCCAACCCATTCGCCGCCGTTGAGCTTCTGGCAGCGGGCAAGCTCGGAAATGATCTTGTCAAGCTTAACTTTCAGTTCTGCGTCGCCGTCGAAGCGGATGTAGTGAGCCGCTGCGGACAGCCAGTGACCGAGAAAGTGTCCGCGGAGCTGGCAGTTGGGAGCCTCCCAGCCCCAGTGGAGCTTCGCGTTTGCGGGGTCGTCCACGACCTGTAAACCGGGCAGGATTATTCCCGCTTCGAGGTAGAAATTCTGAAGCAGGCAGGTGCTGTCAAGTTCAAGAAGATAGTTGCGGTTGAGGTCCATTCTCTCGCGGAAAAGTCCGGGAAGAACGGTGACTTTATTGTTGAATGCGGTTTTTAACATATTTTTTCCTCCGTTGAAAAATTTATCTGTTGATATGATTATAGCAGATTTGCGCGAAACTGTCGGTAGACAAAAACCGATATATGGTCGGTGCATACCGTTATGTTTTTCTGATTTTACCCGTTGACAGGGCTTTTCCTGCGATGTATAATATAAGAAAACCCATAATAAGTCAAGGAGGATACATTATGAAAAAATTTCTTTCTGTCATTTCTGTAATCGCTGCATTATCCATGCTCACGGCTTGTTCCGGCGTAAACGGCTCGTCCGTTTCGGACAGCGAAGAATCGTCGCAGACGAAATCGACATCACCGGCACGGCAGGAAAGCTCCGAAGCATCATCGGAAACATCATCCGAGGCTTCCGTGGAGTCCTCTGAGCCTACCGAGAGCAAATCATCCGAGCCGGACAAAACCGAAAGCAATACGGGGTTTCTTTTGGGGGCTCCCGGAGGAGATGAAGTCAGATCTACCGAATGTACAAAGATAACCGCGGAGGACGATGCCGATGGCGGTGCTGTTACTGCGAGTAACTGGCTTCAGGCGAGCGTAGTTGGATTTACATACATGGAGGAGCCGAATGGCGGTTACAGGCGCGTAAGCACGGGGGATGAGATACTCGGATTTACCGTCGGCGAGGCGGAATGCACTTTCGCCAACTGCGGGCAGGAAAAAATCGGTTCCGAGGCGTATTTTTCGAGCGGATACGCGGAACTTGTCGGCAGCGCAACGCTGAACGGAACTATCCGCGCCGCCACGGAGGACGGATTTTCGTACAGCGCGGGTGATCTGCTTTTCCTCCCCGATGAGGACAGCAGGGTGCTTCCCGTGATGAATTATTCGTATGGTTCCGATTGCGGTGTGTATACAAAGGTGGACGAAAACGGAAATATGTACCCCGATATAATTGTTACGGCGGGGTCGTATGTTGATACATCTGAGATACCCACGGACGGCACGCCTGTTCATGTGCTGATCACGCTGGACAAAATAAGTATGAGCAGCAGCGTGGATGTAAGTTCAAATATTCGGGCGGAAATAGCCGCGTTTGAAATAAAGTGAATAAAGAAAAGCGCCGCAGTTCTGCGGCGCTTATTTGTTATCAGAAATACTGATACTTCTTTCTTTTTGCGAACAGGAATATCAGCGAAATAATGAATGCGGCGATCTCCGCGATGGTTACAGATATCCATATTCCGTCCAGCTCGAATATCATCGGCAGGATTATTACCGCTGCGGACTGGAACAGCAGCGTTCTCAAGAACGATACCGCCGCAGATACGGCTCCGTTGTTCAGCGCCGTAAAGAACGAGGAAACGTAAATATTGAATCCCGACAGAATGAACGCGAACGAGAACAGCCTGAATGCATGGCAGGTCATGTCGAAAAGCTCCTTGTCGTATCCGACGAAGATATGCGCCAGCAGGGGAGCGGAAAGCTCCGCAATTGCAAACATGACCACGCCGCCGCCCAGCATAAGCGTTACGCTCTTTTTCAGCATATTTTTAAGTTCCGAGTGGTTCTGCGCGCCGAAGTTGTATCCCACGATGGGAGCCGTGCCGATGGAATATCCGATAAATACCGCCGCGAAAATGAACTGAACGTACATCAGTACGCCGTAAGCGGAAACGCCGTTTTCGCCTGCGATCTCCATAAGCTGAAAGTTGTACAGCATACTAACCAGCGAAGAAGATATGTTGGTCATAAGTTCCGAAGAACCGTTTCCGAATGCGTTGAGTATCGGGCGTATTTCGGGCTTGGTTTTTACAAGGTGGAGCTTTCCGCCGTTGTCCTTTTTGAGGAAGTAGATAAGCGGGATGACACAGCCGATCACCTGGCTCATTCCCGTTGCCGCCGCGGCGCCAGCAACGCCCCAGCCCAGTCCCGCGATGAAAAGCGCGTCCAGCGACATATTTGTAACGCCCGCCGCAATGGTGGAGGCAAGCCCGAGATGGGGCTTCTCCGCCGTTACAAGAAAGCTCTGGAATACGTTCTGAAGCATGAACGAGGTGTTGAATATCTGACATACTCTGACGTATGTAACGCTTTCGCCGAGCATTTCATCAGTTGCGCCGAGGAGCCGTGCGACAGGCTCCGCGAAGATTATTCCCAGCGCGGAAAGTATGATACCAAGCACTACCGTCACATAAATCAGCATTGAGAAGCAACGCCGCGCGTATTCCTCGTTCTTTTCGCCGAGATATTTTGCGACCAGCGCGCTGCCGCCCGTGCCTATCATAAATCCCACGCCGCCGAGAATCATATTGAACGGCATGATGAGATTTACCGCTGCGAAGGAGGTCTTGCCGACGAAGTTCGAAACGAAGAACCCGTCCACAACGCCGTATATCGAAATGAACACCATCATTCCTATCGACGGCAGGCAGAACCTCAGCAGCCGCGGGAAGTTGAAATGATCGGATAATTGTATTACGTTATTTTTCATTTTTTATTTCACCCATTTTCTCTTTAAGGCAGTCGTTGTATTTTCTGAATAATCCGAGG
>CAVIFG010000028.1:9918-13880 GCA_963641955.1 Escherichia coli | reverse complement strand
TTGCAAAACCATGAAAATGCGGACACAAAAGGAAGCGGGGGTGCAGGGGGCGGCGCCCCCGCAATTGCCACACAGAAAATATAATCGCCACTGCGGTACAGCGGGCGCAGATTATTTCCGAATTTAAACGACTCTCAAAGCGCTAAAGGGGTGTGGGGGAAAACAAGAGTTTTCCCCCACAGTCTTTATTAAATTTGAGCCGTTTCAGCCCGCGCAGTCAACGCAGACCAATCAACCCATCAAAGTCCAACGACCTTTCTGAGTATAGCCGCCGCGTCGCGTGCATTTGCCGCTCCGTTGCGGTCGAAGTCCGCCATCGCGGGGTTGTTGAGCTGACCCATACCTACCACAAATCTAAGCAGGTGAGCCGCGTCCTTTGCATTAACAGCGCCGTCGTTGTCCGCGTCGCCGAGGATGTCGCTGAATTCGCATATCATCGCGATAAGCTCGCCGCCGTCGGAAACGGGTACCGTCGCCGTGCCGTCCGTGCCTACCCCTGCGGTGCCGATGTAGGTCTTTTCGCCGTTGCTGTTCCTGTAAAGGTTGAAGAACTTACCCTCATCCTCGGACTTGAGCTTTATCCTTACCTCATACGGAACATTGATACCGCCGATGTTGATAGTGCCGACAATGCTTCCGCGCAGTCCCGCGGTATCTCCCGAAGCGGGCGTTATCTTGATATCGTCCGCATTCGTGACCTTCTTACCGTCGATGATGATGCTTATAGTATCATTGATAACGAACTCGCCCGTGCTTCCGGATGTTTTCAGCGCGCGGATAACGTTCGCGGGAATGTTGTCGCCATCGTTCATATCAATGACAGTAACATCACCCTCGGATGTCCCGAGGATATCCGAACGCACCTCATCCCACGGCTTCGTTTCGCCGCCTACAGAAGGCATAGTATCGTCGGGATACCACTTCGAGCCGCTCGTGCCAGTCTTTATCTTCGGAATTACCTGTTCGTCGATTTCGCCGCATACGCTGCATTCGCGCTGCTTCAGACCCTCGCTGTTCTTTGTTGCCTTTACGATGGTCTTCCAGCTTCCGTATCTGTGGCCGAGCTTTGCGATAACTTCCGTCTGAACGCCGCCGCAGACTTCGCAGGTGCGTGTTTTCTCGCCGTCGTTGGTGCAGTCAGCTTCCTTGGTCACCGTCCAGCTTCCGTACTTGTGTCCGAGCTTTGCGATGACTTCCGTCTGAACGGTTCCGCAGTTCGCGCAGGTGCGCGCTCTCTCGCCGTCGTTGGTGCAGTCAGCTTCCTTTGTTACCGTCCACTCGCCGTATTCGTGCCTGCCTGTAGCCGCGATCGTAACCTTCGCAAGCGTGGTTTCGTACTTGCCGTTTGCGTCGGTGAAAAGCTTTCCGCAGTTATCGCAGGAGTAATATTCCTTGTTGCCCTTTTCTTTGCAGGTAGCCGCAGTCGCCGCGTGCTTCGTCATTTTGTGACCCTTCGCCGCGATTGTTACCTTTACAAGCGTGGTTTCATTCTTGCCCGCCGCGTCGCTGAATATCTTGCCGCAGTTTCCGCAGGTGTAATATTCAACGTTGCCCTTGGTCGTGCAGGTTGCTTCCACCGCCGCGTGCTTTGTCATTTTATGACCCTTTGCCGCGATCGTTACCTTTGCGAGCGTGGTTTCGTTCCTGCCCGCTGCGTCGGTAAATACCTTGCCGCAGTTTCCGCAAGTGTAGTATTCCTTGTTCCCCGCAGTCGTGCAGGTCGCCGCAGCCGCTGCGTGCTTCGTCATCTTGTGACCCGTTGCCGCAACCGTTACCTTTGCCAGTGTAGTTTCATTCTTGCCCGCCGCATCGGTAAACAGCTTGCCGCAGGTTCCGCAGGTGTAGTATTCCTTGTTGCCCGCAGTCGTGCAGGTAGCTTCCACCGCCGCGTGCTTCGTCATCTTGTGACCCTTTGCCGCGATCGTTACCTTATCCGATGTAGTTTCGTTCCTGCCCGCCGCATCTGTGAACAGCTTGCCGCAGTTATCGCAGGAATAATATTCGATAGTACCTGTTGTCGTGCAGGCAGCCGCCACAGCCACATGCTTGGTAAGCTTGTGACCCGTCGCCTTGATAGTTACCTTTGCAAGCGTGGTTCTGTCGTTGCCTTCCGCGTCGGTAAATACCCCGCCGCACCCGCCGCAGGTGTAATATTCGATATTGCCCGCCGTCGTGCAGGTTGCCGCAGCCGCTGCGTGCTTTGTCATATCATGTCCTGTTGCCGGAATGGCAAGGTCATACCACTGGAGCTCATCCTTGCCGTCTGCGTCCGCAAAGAACCTCTTGCATCTGTTGCACATATAATATTCCCTGCATCCGTCGCTTGTGCAGGAAGGCTCCACCTTCGCATACTTCGTCAGGTCATGACCCAGCGGCGCGATGGAAACACTGGAATAATCCGTTTCATTCTTGCCGTCCTCGTCCGTAAAGCACTTGGTGCAGATCACGCAGAAGTAAAATTTAACGTTGCCGCCTATTTCGCAGGTAGGATTGCTTGCTTCGCGCGTCGTCAACATATGACCCATCGCAGGTTCAACGACATAATCGCTCGTGACCTCATCCCAGTCATCTCCGTCCAGGGATACCTTTCCGCAGCGCTCGCAGTAATAATAATCCATATTGCCGTCCGTTGTGCAGGTGGGCACTGTTTCGGGAATAAAGGTCGAATCATGTCCAAGCGCCGGAATAGCAACATCTTTGTAAGAGGTTTCGTCGCTGCCGTCCTTGTCTGTGAACAGCTTGCCGCAGTTTTCGCAGGTGTAATATTCGATGTTGCCGTCATCCGTGCAGGTTGCCGCAACAGCCGCGTGCTTTGTCATATCATGTCCCGTCGCCGCGAGGGTCACCCTTGCAAGCGTGGTTTCGTTCGTGCAGTCCTCGTCCGTGAACAGCTTTCCGCATAAACTGCACTCAAAATATTCAATGTTGCCGTCGTCCGTGCAGGTAGCTTCCACCGCCGTATAATGATACAGCGAGTTTTTAGGGTGATTATACGCGGGTATCACAAAGTAGTCGTAATCCCTTTCGTAATCGCCGTATACGTCCTCAAAGTACTTGTCGCATCTGCCGCAGTAATAGTACTGCTTGTGTCCATCGTTGAGGCAGTCCGCCGATACGGCAGTGTAGAGATCCATATCATGCCCCAGCGCATTGCCGTATTCCGTGTCGCATACATCGCACACTGCCTTTTCCGTGCAGGTCGCTGTGCCGCCGCTGTGCTCCTGATAGTTAAACTTCACGGTGCATTTTTCGCTGCCAGCGCACTTGTACCAGTGAGCGGTTTCGTCGTGCTCATAGGAGGAAGTATCCGCCTCGCAGAGCTTGAATGCAGGCACAGTCATATCCGTACGGCGCTCTTCGTTGAAGTGGTAAGTTTCCGAAACGGAAGTGCCGTCCGCGGCTTCGAATGTAACTTCCTGATCTCCGTCCGTTACCCAAATGTAGACACCAGTGTCGTTTTCGTTGACCTTGGACTGATTTCCCTCGCAGAACAACTCTCCGTTTACTATGACCTTAGCGCCGTCGGCGTTGTCCGCCTCCAGCATAAATACCTGTTCGTTGCGGCTGTTATATATGGGGCTGTTCTGGAAATAGGTATTCAGCCAAACGGAGCCGTGGGTGATGAAGATATTCTTCGCGTCGCCGGCACTGCCCGAGCTGTTGCCTATGATGTCATAACGGTAGCTGTCATCTGTTTCATCCAGCTGGACAAAGCTCTCCTCGATGGAGATGTTGCTGCCCGTACTGCCGCTGCCGCCGCCGATGACCGCGCTGCCTACGCTCTTTGCATATACCACAGAGTTTTTGATGGTAATATCGCTTGCGTCGCCGCGCATACCGCCGCCTATCGCCGCGCTGTCGTCGCCGCCGTATGCCTTGATATTGGCGTTCTCAATGGTTATCTCGGAAGCGCTGCAGAACTCTCCGCCGCCTATAGCCGCAGAATATTCGCCGCCATATGC
>CAVIFG010000028.1:8245-9908 GCA_963641955.1 Escherichia coli | reverse complement strand
ACTTAGAGGTGTCGCTGCCGCTGCCTATCGCCGCGCTGCCGTTGCTCTGCGCGATAATTTTACCGCCCGAAATGGAGATATTAGAAGCGCTGCTGTTCAGAGCACCGCCTATCGCTGCACCGCTATGGCTGAACGCATTGATATTGCCGCCCTTTATCGTGATGTTTTTCGCAGCAGCGCCGATGTCATAAGTGCTGCCTATCGCCGCGCCGTTACTGCTTCTCGCCCTGAGCTGTCCACAGTTGTCGCCGCATTCGTGCGAAGCGTCCGTCTTTGCCTTTTCGCATGTTATAACAAGCTCGCCCGAGCCGTTCTTTGCAATGCCGCTGCCATCCGAAGAGTCGGTCGCCAGGGTGTTGATCGTTCCGTCCGCAAGCGTGATGGTCGCGCTGTTGTCGTCCGCCACGGTTATCGCAGAAATTTGTGCGCCTGTGCTCGGAGCGCTGATAACTACTCCGGCAAGAGTAATATCGGCGTTCGCCGCTTTTACAACGATGGTGTCGCTCGTATTGCCAACGCCGTCGGCGTTTTTGATGATAACGGGATCGTCCGTCAGCACCGTAAGCACGCCGGCATTGTTCAGATCGGGCGTATTTATAACATAGGTATAGTCCGTGCCGTAAACAAGGCTCGAGCCGTCCGCCGCCGTGATGATAAGGTCGCTTCCAAGCGCCCTGAACATATTGTCGCTGCTGTTGTAGACATAGCGCTTCTCAGTGTTGCCCACCTTTACGGTGTGCATCGTGCTCTTGTCCACGAAGATATAGAGGTTCTTGTCGGTGCCGCTGTGTACCTTATACGGAAGCGCATCCTCTTCATCGTCAAGATAAACATCCAGACCATTGGGATTGCTTATCTTCATCAGCGCGACCTCTTCGCCGCTCTGAGAGGTAGGCTCCTTGATGATAGCCCTGCCGCCGTACAGCGTATGTCCGCTGTTATTTGCGACTATATTTACGGAAGCTAAGCTGCTTATATAAATATTGCCGTTGGTGTTGTCGACAGTGTATATGGCTCTGCTTCCGCCGCCTTCGACGGTGATAATGCCAAAATCAAAGTAAACATTTTCGGAGCCGCTGATCGCCGCAGTTTTTTCGCTCTTGACATTAACTATTCCGCCTATAAATTTAATATCAGCGGTCGCTCCCTCATTGCCCGTAATGCCATTGATAGCATAGCCGGTGCTGGCGTTTATGTCAACATTGCCGCCATAAACAGCGATAACGCCGCCGTAAGCTGCACTGTTCATTCCGATAGCATTTCCGCTGCCGGTCTGATTTATGTCGATACTGCCGCAGTTTTCGCCGCAAATATGATCCTCATTATTTTCAACGATCCCAAAGCAATTTATTTCAAAATCATACCCTACATTGACGGTATGGCTTTTACCGTCCGTTGTAAGGTGATTTTCCGAGCCGTCCGCAAGCACAAGGTAAAGGGTAATTTTATCCTTGCAGGTGATCGCGGAAACATCCATGCCCGAGGTGTCGATATTCACGCCGTTAAGGTACAGGCTGATATTGAGGGGAGTGCTGTCTTTTCCGACAACGATACGGTCGGATGTGGGTGTATCAGGGTCGGCGTTCTTTATGATAAAGTCTTCTTTCGAAATTATCGTAAGCACGCCGTCCGCCGCGGGGTAGATATAATCCACGCCGTAAAC
>CAVIFG010000028.1:0-8161 GCA_963641955.1 Escherichia coli | reverse complement strand
TCCGTGCCGACCTGCTCGAACTTTCCGTCGTTAAGGCCGTAGGTATAATTCTCGCTGCCGACCTTAACGTCGACCATGCCGTCAGTCCCCGCGGGAACATAGACGTAAAGCGTCTTATCTTCTTCGCTGAGATACTTGTAAAGCTGAACACTGCCTTTGATGGTGATGTCATCGCCGTTTTCGTTGCTTACGGCAAGGAGATATACATTTTTACCGCCCCTGTTAACGGGAGCAACGTCGCTTCTGAAAGGCTTCAGAGCTTTGCTTTCATCTTCAGCGGCATAAACCAGACCGCCGTTTATCTGAATGACCTCCGCGTCATCGTTGACGCAGCCGCCAAACGCGGGGCTTCCTGCGCCGCCCTGTGCGGATATAATGCCGCCGTTTATGACAAGTTTGCCCGACTTACCGCCTGTGCCGGAGCCGATGGCTGCGCCTGTGGCGGTCGTAGTAGCAGGAAAATATGCTACAGACGCATCAATAACGCCGCCGTTGATAGCGATATTGTCCACATTTGCGCCCCTGCCGCTTCCTATCGCCGCGCCGTAAGTGCTGTCTGCACTGATAATGCCGCCGTTGATGTTGATGTTGTTTGCGGTCGCCGCCGTAGCGTTGCCGCCGCTGCCTATCGCCGCACCTGTGCTGTCGGTGCCTGTGCCGCCGGAACTTGACGCATTGATCCTGCCGCCGTTGATAAGTATATTATTGACAGGCTTTCCCTGATCGCTTCCTATCGCCGCGCCGTTCGGGGCAAATGCTCCAAGCCCGCCGCAGTCGTCGTCGCATATGTGCGCGGGATCTGTATCCGCGCCCTCGCAGGTTATTGTAAGAATGCCGCTGTCTGCGCTGTCCGAGTTCTTGGACAGGGCGGCGTTGCTGTTGTTGCTACTACTTATTTCGATGATATTGTTTGTGCCGTCCGCAAGGATTATCTTAACATTGCCGGTGCTGTTTTCGGCAATATTTATGGGGCTTTTCCCGCTTGCGTCGCTCTTGAGATTTATCCCCGCAAGGGTGATATTTGCCGAAACGCCGTCATTGACCCAGATTTCGCTTTTGATTTGTTCATCGGGGTCGATATTCTTTATCGTAATGCCCTTATACGAAAGGATCGTAAGAACTTTCGTGGTGGAATCGTAAGAATAGTCCCTGCCGTAGATAAGCTCCTCGGTATCGTCCGTGGCGCAGATATCAAACCCGAAATCGGGCAGCCCTATAAAACTGCCGTTGTCGTAAATGTACGCGGTGGTTTTGCTGCCCACGGTGACAATTGTCGTCTTGCTTTTCGGAACAAAGACATAGACGTTATCATTCACTTCGGCTGTGCCGCTAAGAGTCTTGTAATATGTGGTAGAAGTAAACTGATACGGCACTCCGTTTATGGTTATATCCTCGCTGTTGGCATTGGGTATGCAGAGCATTGCAAGCTCGTTGCCGTCCTCATCCTTGGGGACGGAAGAGGTTGTATCGGAGTACACCGTGCTGTCCGTTATTACGATATCGCAGGCTGTGTCGACGTCCGCCGAGTGACCTATGCCGCAGGAATTGCCGCTGGCCGCCGCATAAACCGTAGCGCCCGAAATATTGATTTTGCGAGTTGCATCGTCAGTGTTGCTCTTATTGCCCGCGCCGATGCCTGCCGCGCCCGTGCCGCTTGTATAGCAGTCTGCCGCGTCAGCGTATATTGTGCCGCCGGTTATGTTTATTTCGTTGAAACGGCTGTAGCAAGCCGCGCCTATTGCGGCGCCGTAATAATTTCCATAAGCGCTGCCATATGCCGAAATAACGCCGCCGCTTATATTGATAGTGCCAACGCCATTGTTTATAGCGCTGCCTATGCCCGCGGCGCCGTTATCTCCGTGGGCTTCTATTCTGCCGCCGGAAATATTTATATCTGACACATAGGCACAATTGCTGCCGCCTATGCCGGCGCCGTCCTTGCCCTGGGCTTGTATCAGACCGCCTTTTATGTAAATTCCGCCTGTTTTAGTTCCCGAGCTGTAGCCCGAAGCACCGATGCCCGCGCCGTGCCCCGAACTGCAGGCCGCCTCTAGGAAGCCGCAGTCGGTATCGCATTTGTGTAAGGGGTCTGTAACTGCTTTTTCGCAGGTGATGGTAAGCTTTCCGTTCTGCGAAAGCTTTTCGATACCCGCCGCATTGTTGCCGTAAAGATGGTTTTGAGAACCGTCCGCAAGGACGATAGTCACATCCGCCGTGCTTTCGCCCATGGATATAGCCGGGCCGTCGGTACGATTAATGGTCAAGCCATCAAGTATCAGCGTTGCATCAACGCCGTCAGCAATAACTATATTTATACTTGATTGGGCGATGCCGTACTTATTCTTTATTGTGAGCTGTGTTTTGGTCAGGATAGTAAGCGTCATGCTGGATAAATCATATTTAAAATCCGTACCTAATTCTCCGCCGTCAACAAGCAGCGAATCGTTAATAGATACCTCGTTATCGTACAGCGCGATGCCGTTATCATCGTTTTCGGTAGATCCGCTCGCTTCTTCTGTGCCGCTGGGGTCTGCGGGTTCGGCTGTTTCCTCCTCGCCCTCTTCGGGGTCGGACGGCTCTGCTGTTTCCTCCGTGCCCTCCTCGGGGTCAGACGGTTCGGCTGTTTCCTCCGTACCCTCTTCGGGGTCGGCGGGTTCAACAGTTTCATCCGCGCCCCCTGTGGATTCGGACGCAGACACCGCCGCCCCCGAAACCACCGCGTCCGCAGACACAGTTATCCCGGGGGTCATAGTCAATACAATACTAGCCGCAGCGAACAGGCTCAGCAGCCTTTTCGCAGTGCATTTTCTTTCGGGGTTCATATATACCTCCTTGGCAAAAACATAACCGCGCTTCGTATTGCCGCTCGAAAGCACGGAAAATACCAACTGCGCGTAGATATGTCCCTTTCAATTAGCCTTAAAAAATAAAATTATATATTTATGCGCACGACCCTGCTTGCACATCGCGGGCCGCACTTATCTGTATAATATTATAGTTTATTTCTGCCGATTTGTCAATAAGGAGCAAATGTTTTTACATAAATTACCCGAATATTGTGCCGAAAAATTTACCGCGGATTATATTCCGCCGCCAGACCATAAATATAATGAAAGGAGCGACCGAAATGAAATATCCTTATCCCCCGATGGGCGGCCACGGAGAGTTCTCCACCGCCGATCTGATGAACACAAGCTCCGCGGACGACTGCACGGGGCTTATCCCCGCGAACGTCGACGAGCAGGAATATATCAATTACAACGAGTTATACGATTTCCTGCCGAGCGCCATAAAAACCGAAAATTCCACAGAAAATTTCCCGAGGTAATATATTTCGACATTCCCCGCCGTATTTTCAACGGCGGGTATTTTTCGGGATTATCCGCATAACGGCGGCGTTTTTTCTTGTTTTCGGCGATATTGCGCGGTCATTCGTTTTTACTCTCTGTTGAAAACTCGGTTGAAAGGGTTAAAAACCCGATAAACCCTCTGTTGAAAACTCCCCGAATATTACGATAACTCCCCCCGCCGTATGCAGTGATGTGTATACCGCATTCTCCCCGAAAACCCGCAGCACGGCGCGCTTTGTCCATAAAATCTCCGAGGTTTTCACGCGGCGCGTCCGCCGGAAAACCACGCCGCTCTTTACAATAAGTATATCCTCATCCCGGCGGTATTCCAGCCCGCGGAAGTACAGCGTCCACCATGCAAGGATAACCAGCCCCGCCGCCGCAATAATGTACATCCCCGTCGCCGCCGCGAATATCACCCCCGCCGAAGCCGCGGCAGTCGCAAGAAAATACGTCGTCCACCGTTTCGCCATGCCGCCTTTTCACCGCCTTTTCAGATTTCATATGCGTTATTGTCGGCGGGGTTGATTATTTTTATGCAATGCGCCGAAAATGTCTGTGCAGTATTGACAGAGATACTTAACCGTGTTAAAATCTTATTACGTTAAATAACATTGTTAAAGAAATCGGGTGATAAATTGCAATGCCTTATAAACGAGGTAAGCCGAAGCCTTAAAAATTCCTCGCGGCTAAGCCCCGAGCAGTGCGGCGAGCTGCTGGCGAGCATACAGAAATTCGCCTGCATAGACTTCTCCGTATTTTTCGACGGAATGAGCCACTCGGAAATGACCCTCGCCTACTGCGCGCAGGGCTACGAGGAGCAGCACGGGAACGCAATAACCGTAAACGAAGCCGCCGCGGCTCTTCATATCTCCGTACCAGCGGTTTCGCGGACACTGCGGGGACTTTCTGAATGCGGCATACTCGAGCGCAAGTCGGACGAAAACGACCGCCGCAGCGTGCGCATTCATGTCACGGACAAGGGCAGGGAGCTGCTCGCAAAGAACATCGCGAACTGCATCGAAGCCGTAGACAGCGCCATGAAGCCGTTTTCCGAGGAGGAGCTTGCGGCGATGATATCCCTCCACGCGAAATTCACCGCGGCGCTTTCGCATTACGCCGCGCAGTACGGCCACCCCACAGAAAAAGCAGACAAGAGAAAGGAGCTCTGACCCATGCTTGAAATAAAGAACATAACCAAGGACTACTCCGCCGGCGGAGAAACGGTGCACGCCCTGCGGGATGTGTCCATCAGCTTCCGCGAAAGCGAGCTTGTGTCCATCCTCGGCCACTCGGGCTGCGGCAAGACCACCCTGCTGAATATCATCGGCGGCCTTGACCAGTACACCAGCGGCGACCTTATCATCAACGGAAAATCCACCAAGCAGTTCAAGGACCGCGACTGGGATACCTACCGAAATCACTCCGTAGGCTTCATATTCCAGAGCTACAACCTCATCCCGCACCAGACGGTGCTTTCAAATGTTGAACTTGCCCTCACACTTTCCGGCGTATCCAAGGCGGAGCGCAGACAGCGCGCCACGGCGGCCCTCGAAAAGGTGGGTCTGGGAAACCAACTCCACAAGCGCCCGAATCAGATGTCCGGCGGACAGATGCAGCGCGTTGCCATCGCCCGCGCCCTCGTAAACGACCCGGACATTCTCCTTGCGGATGAGCCCACGGGCGCCCTCGACAGCGAAACCTCCGTGCAGATAATGGAACTTATCAAGGAGATAGCCAAGGACCGCCTTGTTATCATGGTAACGCACAACCCCGACCTTGCGGAGAAATATTCCACCCGTATCGTCCGCCTTGTGGACGGCAAGATAACCGCCGATTCCGACCCCTTCGACGGAAAAGCCCCCGAGAAGAAAAAGTCCGAGGTAAACAAGGGAAAGAAGAAGCAGACATCCATGTCCTTCCTCACCGCCCTTGCGCTTTCGAAGAACAATCTTCTCACCAAAAAGGGCAGAACGTTCCTCACATCCTTTGCGGGCAGCATAGGAATCATCGGCATCGCGCTGATACTCTCTCTTTCCAACGGCGTGCAGTCCTATATTGATTCCGTGGAGCGCTCCACCCTCGCTTCCTACCCGATAACGATACAGCAGGAAACCGTGGATTACTCAAGCATGATGTCATCCATGATGGGCATGAGCGAGGAAAACCGCGAGGGCCGCGACGAAAACCGTATCTACACCAACGACATCTCCACCGAGATGATGAAAACCATGCTCTCCGAAATGCAGACCAACAACCTTTCCGAGTTCAGGGATTACCTCGAAAGCGACCCCGACGGCATTATGGACAGCATAAGCGAGATAAAGTACAGCTATTCACAGGATCTTTATATCTACGGCAGGGATGTCAACGACAACATAATCCGCGTCAATCCCTCCACGGTAATGTCCGCGATGATGGGCGAAAGCATGGCGAACACCGTTTCGCAGATGCAGGGGACATATTCAAATATGTTCGGCGGCAGCTCCATGTCCAGCGCCGATGTGTGGGAGGAACTGCTGAACAATGACATCATCGAAAGCCAGTACGAAGTTCTTGCGGGACGCCTGCCCGAAAGCTGGGATGAGGTCGTAGTGCTTGTAAATCAGCACAACGAGCTTTCCGATATAACCCTCTACGCCCTCGGCCTGCGCGACCAGAGCGAGCTTACCGGAATGATGAACAAAGTCCTTGCGGGCGAAAGCTTCGACCTTGATACCGGCGATCTTTCGTTCAGCTACGACGACCTGCTCGGGCTCAACTTCCGTATGCTGACCGTATCCGACCTTTACAAGGAAAACGACGAGGGCGGCTACGATGATATGAGCGGCGACGAGGAATTTATGACCGCAGCCCTCGAAAACGCCCCCGAGATAAAGGTAGTCGGCATTCTCCGTCCCGACGGCGACAGCATAATCAGCACCGCAAACAGCGGCGGCATAGGCTACACCCACGCCCTCACCGAGCACATGATCGAAGCTGCGAACACCAGCGCGCTTGTCGAAAAGCAGAAATCCGAACCCGATGTCGACGTATTCACAGGAATAGCATTCCCCGACGACAATGCCGAGGAGCAGCAGCCCATGTCGCAGGAGGAAGCAATGCAGACCGTTATGGCAATGCTCACCCCCGAGCAGATGCAGACGCTTTCGCAGACGATAACATCCTCCCTGACCCCCGAGCAGCTTCAGCAGATAATGACCCTGCCCGCGGAGGAGCAGCAGGCGGCGATGTACGGCATGGTGGACAGCTCCGTTATTTCGGGTGCATTCATGAGCGTGCTCACCACCGACCAGCTTCAGCAGCTTATGACCCTTACGCAGAAGCCCGAAACCACCGACGCCACCTATGACGGCAACCTCGAAAAGCTGGGCGCGGGCGACCTTTCCAAGCCGAGCGGAATATCCATCTACGCAAAGGATTTCGACGGCAAGGAAAAGGTAACGCAGTTCATCAGCGACTACAACAGCCGCATGGTATCTGAGGATAAGCAGGAGAATGTTATAAACTACACAGATTATGTCGGACTGATGATATCCTCCGTAAGTACGATAATCGACGCGATTTCGTACATTCTGATCGCATTCGTGGCGATATCGCTTGTGGTATCTTCTATTATGATAGGAATAATCACATATATTTCCGTGTTGGAGCGCACGAAGGAGATAGGCATACTCCGCGCGATAGGCGCGTCCAAGCATGACATTTCCAACGTATTCAATGCGGAAACGCTTATTGTGGGATTTGTTGCGGGCGCGATAGGAATTATCGTGACGGTTCTGTTGAATATTCCGATAACGCTTATAATCCATAACCTTACGGGGATAGATAATATTGCGTCGTCGCTGCCGTGGCAGGGCGGAGTTATCCTTGTGGTTATCAGTATGCTGCTTACGTTCATCGCGGGATTGTTCCCTGCGGGAATGGCGGCGAAGAAGGATCCTGTTGTCGCGCTGAGAACGGAGTAAATTCGGCGTGAATATAAGGTGCCCCGCAGGTGTGTCCTGCGGGGTTTCTCTTTTGGATAGCAGGTCTGCCCCTCGTCTTTACGGCGCACAATACACGCGGTCGAGGGGTGATCTCCCCATAGGGGAGGTGTCGCGAAGCGACAGAGGGGGTTGACCGACAGACCGCACCCCTTGCAGGTCAAGGGCAGCGCCCTTGTCGCCGTCCGCAGACGGCGAAACACTCCACGCACGGAAAATCTCGCGCAGTGAAAGCATAAATCAGGTGCGTTAACCCGACTTAAAAAGCGCTAAAGGGGGTACGGGGTTAGGGGTGGACAAACGGAACGTTTGTCCAGAAAACGTAAGAGTTTTCCCCCCGAGGTGCATAGTAAATCTTAATGTACATCCCCTCCCCAACAGCCCGGTGGGCTGTTGGGGAAAGAACACGGTCGGACGTGAGGGCGTAGTACCAAACTGCCGCAATTTAATAATCAAAAGGGGGACAAAAAGTCCCCCCCCGCATTTTATATAACACCCCGCACCACAGCGCCCTATCTGTTTATCTCCGCGCGCTCTGTCCTCCCAAGGAGATAATCCAAGGAAACATTGAAATAATCAGCGATGGCGATAAGGGTCGCGTAGTCAGCCTCGCGTGCGCCGCTTTCGTAGCGGCTGATGGAGTTCTGGTTCAAATTCAGCTCGATTGCAAGGCGCACCTGCGATATCCCGCGGCTTTCCCGCAGCTCTTTCAATCTGAACATTCCACCACCCCTTAAATTTCTCTTGACATTATTATACCAAAGTGGTATAATACAAATATCCCGATTTGGTATATTTTATACCGAGCGGAGAAATAATTTTATA
>CAVIFG010000027.1:2000-13928 GCA_963641955.1 Escherichia coli | reverse complement strand
ACGGCGGCAAGCTGGCTGTCCTTTTCCCCACAAGCTACGAGGAAGTTATGAAGGACGCTGTTGATTACCTCAAGGACAACGCTATCGTTTTCCTGAACCTTGACAATGTTGAAGCTGACGCTAAGATGAGAATCGTTGACTTTATGGCAGGCGTCTGCACCGCTCTCGACGGCAAGATGAAGAAGACAGGCACCTGCTCCTACGCAGTAGCGCCCAAGAACGTTGAGTGGATCAACGACATCGACGACTACACCGTCTGATTTGAATTTCGAGCTTAATGAAGAGGAGCGTTACCTTGCCGCGCACATCGCCGACCTGCAGCGCATAAGCGCGAGGTCGGGCGTGCCGCGCTTTTCCGCATTTTTAAATGAAAGGGAAGCGGCGGTGGCGGAATGCGCGGTAAAGGGGCATCCTGTTTTTTACGGCGGATACGACGGCGCGTCGCGGAAGATCTGCGGCTTTTTCGAGGATACATATGCCGAGGAAATGCCGAAAGAAGATCTGTTCCCCGTCCGTGCAGTCACGTTCCGTTTCAGAAAATGCGATAAGCCGTCGCACCGCGATTTTCTCGGCGCAATTATGGGGCTGGAGATAAAGCGGGAGCTGGTCGGCGATATTCTCGTTGCGGAGGACTACGCGCTGGTTTTCTGCCATGAAAACGCGGAGGATCTTATCTATCATCTCGGCATGGTCGGGAGGGTGGGTCTTACTGCGGAAAAGGGCATAACGGAGCCGATTCCCGCTGTCGCAACGAAAAAGATAGAAACCACCGTTTCGTCGCTTCGGCTTGACTGTATAGTCAGCGCCGCGGCAAATGTTTCAAGAGAGAAGTCCGCGTCGCTCATCAGATCGGGTCTTGTGAATGCGGATTTTTCGCCGTGTCTGAATATCAGCGCGGAGGTCAGGGAAAATACAGTGATATCCATCCGCGGAAGCGGCAGATATCGCCTGAGTGAGATCCGCGGTACTTCCGCAAAGGGAAGGATACGGATCGTTATCGACAAGTACATTTAAATTTAATTCACAGCAGTATCGTCTGCGTGCTGCGCGCGGACTGTCGGAAGGAAGATATAACAAAATGAACGCAAAGGACATCATTACAAGACGATTTGAAAAGGCCAAGTTCAACGGCTATAAAACGGAAGACGTCGATGATTTCCTCAAGGAAATCTCGGGAGAATATGCGCAGCTGCAGAAAGAAAAGAGCGAGCTTGAGCGTAAGCTTGAGGTGCTCGCCGACAAGATACGCGAGTACCGCGACGACGAGGACGCGCTGAAAGACGCGCTGCTTCTCGCGCAGAAACAGGGCAACGCCATCGTTGCCGAATCCAAGGCTGCCGCTGAAAAGCTTCAGAAAGAAACCGCGGACGCCATCGCAAAGCAGATCGCAGAGGCAAAGGCTAAGTCCGAAAAGATGATCGCCGACGCCGACGATTACTCCAAGCGCATGACCAAGGACTCCAACGAACGTGCCGACAAGCTCGTCAAGGAGGCAAGGGCAAAGGCTGACGAGATAAAGGCGGAAATGAACCGCCAGCAGGAAATTCAGGAGAGCATTCTCCAGCAGACCCGCAAGGAGGTTCTTGATTACAGAAACAGGATCCTCACATCCTACAAGGCGCACATCGAATTCATCGAGAAGCTGCCCGAAAAGTGCGAGAACGACTATGTAAAAAAGACCGCCGAAGAGGTAGAGAAGCGCAACGCCGAAAAGGCTAAGCTTGCCGCAGCCGCAAAGCAGCAGGCAGCGAAGGCTGAACCCGCGCCCGCTCCCGCCGCGGAGGAAGTCCCCGCAGAGGAACTCGCCGCAAAGGCTGAGCAGCCCGAGGAAAAGGTTGCCGTCGCAGAGGGCGTATCCACCAAGACTACCGAAAATCTCCCGTTCTTCAACTCGGGCTCGGAGCCGAAAATGCGCCACAGCGATCTTCAGTTTGGAAAAAACAAGTAAGCCATGCTTACTTTCATATATTGTAAAACAAAACCTTAAGGAGATAGAAATATGTCAGAGGATTTTAACAGCACATTGAATCTGCCGCAGACCGAGTTCCCCATGCGCGGCAATCTCCCCAAGAGGGAGCCTGAGATGCTCGCAAAGTGGGAGCAGGAGCGCCTTTACTATGCGCTTTCCGAGAAAAATAAGGGAAAGCCCACCTACACGCTTCACGACGGCCCTCCATATGCAAACGGCAATATCCACATGGGTACCGCGCTGAACAAGGTGCTGAAGGATATCATCGTAAAGTACAAGAGCATGACAGGCTACAACGCAAACTACGTTCCCGGCTGGGACTGCCACGGCCTGCCCATCGAGCTCAAGGCTATAAAGCAGCTCGGCGTTGACAGCGGCTCCGTTGACCCTGTTGCGCTGCGCAAGAGCTGCCGTCAGTTCGCGCTGTCCTGCCTGGACGACCAGAAAGCACAGTTCAAGCGCCTTGGCGTTTGGGGCGATTTCGACGATCCTTACCTTACCCTCAAGCCCGATTTCGAGGCAAAGCAGGTAGAGGTATTCGGCGAGATGTACAAGAAAGGCTACATCTACAAGGGTCTGAAGCCCGTTTACTGGTGCGCAGACTGTAACACCGCCCTCGCGGAAGCAGAGATTGAGTATCAGGATGACCCCTGCTACTCTATCTACGTTAAGTTCCCGTTGGTTGAAACCAAGGGCAAGTTCGATGATCTCGGCATTGATCTTTCCAAGGCTTATGTCGTTATCTGGACAACAACTACATGGACACTCCCTGGCAACCTTGCTGTCTGCCTCGGCCCGAACTACGACTACACATTCGTAAAGGTAGAGGATGAGGAAAGCAAGTCTTTCGGCGAGTACCTGCTGATGGCTTCCGAGCTTGTAAGCACCGTTATGGACGCCGTCGGAATAAAGAAGTACAGCACCATCGGCTCTTTTAAGGGTCAGGATCTTGAGCTTCTCGAGGCTGAACATCCTTTCATGGGCAGACGTTCTCCGCTGATCGTCGGCAACCATGTAACGCTCGACAGCGGTACAGGCTGCGTTCATACCGCCCCCGGCTTCGGCGTAGAGGACTTCGAGGTTTGCAGCCACTACAAGGGAATGTTCAAGATAATCGTCCCTGTTGACGAAAAGGGCGTCCTTACTGAGGAAGCAGGCGAGTTCGCAGGTCTTAAGACCTCCGACGCAAACAAGAAGATCGCACAGCGCCTTGAGGACGACAACACCCTGCTTGCAATGCAGAAGATCGTCCACCCGTATCCTCACTGCTGGCGCTGCCACGAGCCTATCATCTACCGCGCTACAGACCAGTGGTTCTGCAACGTTGATATGTTCAAGCCCGAAACCATCAAGGCCATCGAAACCGTAAAGTGGATCCCCGAGTGGGGCGAGGAGCGCATAAAGAACATGGTAAATATGCGCAGCGACTGGTGCATTTCCCGCCAGCGCAGATGGGGCGTGCCCATTCCTATGCTTTACTGCGCGGACTGCGGCAAGACAGTCATCAACGACACCACCATCAAGGCAATTTCCGATATGTTCCGCAAGGAAAGCTCGGACGCTTGGTATATAAAGGATCCCTCCGAGTTCATCCCCGCGGATGTAAAGTGCGAGTGCGGCTGCAATAAGTTCCGCAAGGAAATGGATATCTTCGACGTTTGGTTCGACAGCGGCTGCACACATGCGGCTGTTCTGAAGGAGCGTCCCGAGCTTAGCTGGCCCGCGGATATGTACCTCGAAGGCTGCGACCAGTACAGAGGATGGTTCCAGTCCTCGCTGCTTACTTCCGTTGCAACAACGGGCAAGGCGCCTTACAAGGCTGTCTGCACCCACGGCTGGGTAGTTGACGGCAACGGCCAGCAGATGCACAAGTCCAAGGGCAACGTAATTCTGCCTGAGGAGATAATCAAGGATTTCGGCGCGGATGTTCTCCGTCTGTGGGTAGCTTCTCTTGACTACCACAACGATGTGCGCGTATCCAAGGATATGCTCAAGCAGCTTTCCGAAAGCTACCGCAAGATAAGAAACACCGCAAGATATATCCTCGGCAACCTCAACGACGCCAACGGTTTCAACCCCGATACCGAAATGGTATCCCCTGACAAGATGAGCGACCTGGACAAGTGGGCGCTGGCACGTCTTGACACCGTTATCGAAAAGGTTAAGGCTGCGTACGAGGCAATGGATTACTACCTTGCATACCACGTTATCAACAGCTTCTGCGTTGTTGATATGTCCAACTTCTACCTTGACATCGTTAAGGACACGCTGTACTGCGCGGGCACAAATTCTCCCGAGAGAAAGTCCGTTCAGAGCGCAATGTTCCTTATCCTCGACGCACTGGTAAGACTGGTTGCGCCTATCCTGAGCTTCACCGCCGACGAGATCTGGCAGTATATGCCGCACAGAGCAGGCGACGACCTCAGAAGCGTTGTTTTCAACCAGATGCCCGAAAAGACCGGCGTTACCGTTGACGAAGCATTCGAAGCAAAGTGGAACAAGATCCACGCTGTACGCGATGATGTTCTCGTTGCGCTCGAGCAGAAGCGCGCAGACAAGGTTATCGGCAAGTCCCTCGAGGCTATGGTGGATATCTACACCGCCGATCCCGAGATCGCCGCGATCGAGGGCGACCTTGCTGACGCCTGCATCGTTTCCGGCGTAAAGGTTCACGCAGAGGGCGAGGGCGAATACAAGGGCGCAGAAGAGGGCGTATCCATCACCGTATCCCGCAAGGGCGGCGAGAGCTGCCAGCGCTGCTGGAAGTACGACGATACCGTCGGCTCCGACGCTGAGCATCCTCATGTTTGCGCACGCTGCGCGGCTGTTATCAAGCTCAATTTAGGCTAAGTTTTTATGAGGGGAGGGGATCAGCCCCTGCCCTCATTTTCTTTTGAAGTAAGGGGAAGTTGATGCAGAAAAGCATTGCAGAAAAAATAAAGAACAATCTCCAATACCTCGGGCTGGCGCTCGCGGCGGTGCTTGTCGGGATAGACCAGCTTACAAAGTGGCTGGTGGTTTCCAACATGAATTTGCAGGATTCAATACACCTCATCATGTTCGGCGATACCGAGGTGCTGAATATTTCGTATTACCTCAATTCCGGCGCGGCGTTCAGCAAATTCGAGGGCAAGACCACCATGCTCATCATCGTAACTTCGGTGGTGATCGTTGCGCTTATCGCCATGCTGATTATAAAAAAAGTCAAGCGCACGCCGTATATTATTGCGGTTTCGCTGATAATCGGCGGCGGCGTGGGAAACCTTATCGACAGGATATTCAACGACGGACTTGTTGTGGATTTCATTGATTTCCGCATAATTAACTTCGCGATATTCAATTTTGCGGATATCTGCGCGGTTTGCGGCGCGGCTATGCTGTTCGTTATGGTCGTTATCGACGAAATACGCGAGAGCAGGAAAAAGCGCCTTGAGGGTTCTGCCGAAAAAGCAAACGAAAATGGAAACGATTGAGATAATTTCCTCCGGCGGAACGCGCATCGACAAGCTCATTTCCGAGCAGACCGAGCTTTCCCGCAGCGCGGCGGTCAAGCTTATAGAACAGGGCGCAGTGCTGGTCGGCGGTAAAATCCCCAACAAAAAGGACGAGCCGCCCGTCGGCGCGGAGATAGTGATAACGCTCCCCGAGCCGCAGAGCACCGATATCCTCCCCGAAAACATCCCGCTGGACATTGTTTATGAGGACAGCGACCTGCTTGTCGTCAACAAGCCGAAGGGCATGGTGGTTCATCCCGCCGCGGGGCATTATTCGGGGACGCTGGTTAATGCGCTGATGTATCACTGCGGCGACAGCCTTTCGGGGATAAACGGCGAGATACGCCCCGGGATAGTCCACCGCATCGACAAGGACACCAGCGGGCTGCTTATGGTCGCGAAGAACGACCTTGCGCACATCGGTCTTTCCGAGCAGATAAAGGCGCACAGCTTCACCCGCGAATACGAAACAGTCGTATGCGGCGCGGTGAAAGAGGACGGAATAGTCAACGCCCCGATAGGCCGCCACAAAACCGACCGCAAGAAAATGTGCGTCACGGCGGAAAACTCCCGCGAGGCGGTCACGCATTATTTCGTGCTGCGGAATTACGCGGGATACACGCACCTGCGGGTACAGCTTGAAACAGGCAGGACGCATCAGATACGCGTTCACATGGCGTATATCGGTCACCCCGTTGCGGGGGATCCTGTTTACGGAAACGGCAAGCCCGCATGGCTGTGCGGACAGTGCCTGCACGCGAAAAAAATCGGTTTCATCCACCCAAGGACGGGGGAGTATATGGAATTTGACAGCGCCCTGCCCGATTATTTTACAAAGTTTCTCTCGTCGATAGACAGGTGAAAATATGGATTTCAGTAAAGTTATAATAATGACGGATCTTGACGGCACGCTGCTTACCGATGACAAGCAGATACTCCCGAAGGATCTTGCGGCGATAGACCGTTTCCGCGCGGGCGGTGGGATATTCACCATCGCGACGGGGCGCGGCTATTCCATGGCAAAGCACATCGCGGACAAGCTACGCCTTGACGCTCCCGCGGTGGTATACAACGGCGCGGCGGTGTACGATTTTGCGCAGGATAAGTTCCTGTGGCAGTGCGCCATCGGCGAAAAGGCGGTGGGGATAATCAAGCGCGTTGCGGAGCGTTATCTCGATATCGGCGTGGAGGTTCTCCGCGGGAATGTGGTGCACGTTCCGTTCCTTAATGAAACGGAGCAGTGGCATCTCAACCTTGAAAACGTACAGGCTGACTGGAGCAAGCTCGACGATATCCCAAAGGACGGCTGGCTTAAAGTGCTGTTCGCCTATCCCCCCGAAAAAATGGACGAGCTGGAGAATTATATCCTGCATGATCCGTATTTCAGCGGGGTGCAGTGGGTGCGCTCGGCGCCGATGTTCTTCGAGTGCCTGCCCGAGGGGATAGACAAGGCGGCGGGCTACCGCGAGCTTATCCGCGTTATCGGCGCGGAGGACAGATTCACCGCGGCGGCAGGGGATTTCATGAACGATACTCATATGCTCCAGACCGCTGATTTAGGCGCGGCGGTGGCGAATGCGCAGCCGTCGGTAAAGGAAGCGGCGGATATCATCCTCTGCGACAACAACAGCGGCGCGATATCGGCGCTGATAGACCACATCGAAGCAATGTGATACTGCCGCAAAACAACAAATATTCGGCGGGAAACCGCTTGATAGATACAGATAAACGGGCGCAAGCCCATAAAACACAGGAGGTCTATATGGACGACAAACTGAAAAAGCAGCTTGAAATTGCTGCAACCAAGGTCAGAATGGGCGTTATCGAGGGCGTTCACAGCGCAAAAGCGGGACACCCCGGCGGATCGCTGTCGATAGCTGACACACTGACATACCTTTATATGCACCGCATGAATGTCTGCCCCGAGGAGCCCGAAATGCCCACCCGCGACAGACTGGTTCTTTCCAAGGGTCACACAGCCCCCGCGCTGTACGCTGTACTGGCGCAGAGAGGTTTCTTCCCCGTTGAGGAGCTCAAGACGCTCCGCAAGATCGGCTCACGCTTACAGGGTCACCCCGTTCGCAGCAAGACCCCCGGCGTTGATATGAGCACAGGCTCCCTCGGTCAGGGCATTTCCGCAGCCTGCGGCATGGCTCTTTCCGGAAAGATCTCCTGCGACCACTACAAGGTTTACGCTATCCTCGGCGACGGCGAAATTCAGGAGGGTCAGGTCTGGGAAGCTGCAATGTTCGCGGCTCACTACAAGCTTGATAACCTCGTTGCGGTAGTTGACAACAACGGGCTTCAGATCGACGGTAAGATAAGCGACGTAATGTCCCCGTACCCCATCGACCAGAAGTTTGAAGCTTTCGGCTGGCACGTTATCAACATCGACGGCCATGATTTCAACCAGATCGAAAAGGCGTTCAACGAAGCCGAAACCGTAACAGGCAAGCCCACCGTAATCATTCAGAAGTCCGTCAAGGGCAAGGGCGTTTCCTTTATGGAGGATCAGGTAGGCTGGCACGGCAAGGCTCCCAACGACGAGGAGTATGCCAAGGCTATGGAGGAACTCAAGGCTCACCTCGCAGAGCTTGAGGCATAATCAAGATATCATACCGAAAGGACTTTATATATTATGGAAAAGAAAGCAACCCGTGACAGCTACGGCGAAGCTCTTGTAATGCTCGCCGAAAAGCGTCCCGATTTAGTAGTTCTCGACGCTGACCTTGCTGCGGCAACAAAGACAGGAATTTTCAAGAAAGCATACCCCGAAAAGCACTTCGACTGCGGTATCGCAGAAGCTAACATGATGGGCGTTGCGGCGGGTATCGCAACGACAGGCAAGCTTGTTTTCGCAAGCTCTTTCGCGATGTTCGCAGCGGGCAGAGCATTTGAAGTTGTCCGCAACTCCATCGGATATCCCCACCTCAATGTTAAGATCGGCGCTACCCATGCGGGTATCTCCGTCGGTGAGGACGGCGCAACTCATCAGTGCAACGAGGATATCGCCCTTATGCGCACTATCCCCGGCATGACCGTAATCAACCCTGCGGACGATGTTGAAGCAAAGGCGGCTGTTCTTGCAATGGCTGATTTCGTCGGCCCGACATATATGCGTTTCGGCAGACTTGCTGCGCCCATCTTCAACGACGCCGCAACATACAAGTTCGAGATCGGCAAGGGCGTTCAGCTCAAGGACGGCAAGGACATCACCATCATCGCAACAGGTCTGATGGTATCCGAAGCCCTCGACGCTGCAAAGGCTCTCGAGGAGCAGGGTATCAACGCCCGCGTTATCAACATTCACACCATCAAGCCCATCGACCGCGATATCATCATCAAGGCGGCAAAGGAAACCGGCAAGATCGTTACTGTTGAAGAGCACAGCGTTATCGGCGGACTTGGTTCCGCAGTCGCTGATGTTGTTACAGAGGAGTGCCCCGTTCCCGTTATCAAGATTGGCGTAAAGGATGTATTCGGCCACAGCGGCCCCGCCGTTGACCTGCTGAAGGAATTCGGCCTCTGCGCGGAGAACATCACCGCGACAGTAAAGGCAGCACTCGGCAAGTAATTTTTCGGTGCATAAAAATAATACCCTGCCGTTTCCGGCAGGGTATTTCATTCTGTCGAAAAACCTTTAAAATTTCCGCGTAGCGTATTGGTTTTCGCTTCCTTTTGACACAAAAGGAAGCGGGGGTGTGGGGGCAGAGCCCCCGCCACTCGGCGCGGTAGCGCCAAATACGCTTCAAAGGCGCTAAAGGGGTGTGGGGGAAAACAAGAGTTTTCCCCCACAGTCTATTGCAAATTTTCTGCCGTTTTGACTTTTTCGACAGTCTAAGATACCCTGCCGTTTCCGGCAGGGTATTTTTGTTTTTATTTATCCGTGTTCACCCCGCGCTGGTGGGAGTTTCACTGCTGCTGTAGTCGAAAAGACCGTCGTTCTTTTCCTCCAGCGCCTTTATCATGTGGTAGGTGTACTCGTTGTACGGCATGGGTATGCCGAGTTCCTTTCCCATTCTTACAAGGGCGCCCGAGAACATATCTATTTCGGTGTGCCTGCCCGCGTCAAGATCCTGCAGGGTAGAATACCGCGCGGAGGGCGGCACGGTGCTGCCCCTTGCGGCGGAGGGGTCGGCCTTGCTCATGTCTATCCCCTTTGCCGCTGCGACGGCTTCAAGCTCGTGTTTAAGCCCGTCGCTTATAGCTTTCATGTGGGCGCTGTCGCGGTAGCAGCCTACCCCCGCGCCGAGTATTGCCTGTGGGAGATTGTTGCATACGTTCAGCCTGAACTTGCTCCAGATCTCCTCGCGGATGTGCTCGGTGCTGCGGTAGTGCAGTCCTGTATGAGAGAAAAGCTCCTCCACCGCGCGGACGCGCCCGCTGTCAAACGGCGCGGAAACCTCGCCGAATACGATGCCGATGGTTGTTTCGGGGTCGAAATGATACCCGTCGTCCTCCTTGTGGGAAGCGACCTTTATCAGCGAATACATAACATGGGCGCTTCCTATTTCCTCGGAAATTATCTCCTCGCTGTCCACGCCGTTCATAAGGCTCATGACAACGGTGTTTTCGCCGACGGCGGCGCGAATGCTTTCAAGCGCGGCGGGAAGCGCGCCGTATTTCAGCGCGACTATCAGCAGGTCGACCCCGTGCGCCTCCTCGGGCGTCCATACCTGCGGGTGATATACGGCGCCGTTGATGGCGCAGCCGTTCTTTTTCAGACGCTCCGCGCGGCCGCCCTCGGCAATTACTCCCAGCGTGATATCCTTTTTCTGAGAAAGTCCCCATATAATATACGAACCAACAGCGCCCGCGCCCAGCACCGCGACAGTTTTAATTTCCATGTTCTATCTCCTTTGCTTGCGGATTTTTTTACATTATAGCACTATTTGATGAAAAAGTAAAGCGAGTTTCCATGTGCTGATTCCGCGGGGAAAGGAATGCCCCTCCGCATTGAACGGAGGGGCGGGGGGATATCAGGCGAGTTTATCAAAGACCCAGTTCGGCCTTTTTCTGTTCCAGTTCTTCTTCAGTGAGGACTTTCAAGCCCGTCAGGTCGCCGATGTTGTTTTCGTCGGCATTTTCGCGGATGGCGGTCACTACCACCTTGCCCTCCGGATCAAGGTAGCATCTGTAAAAATCAGTTTTTACGCCCGCTCCGTCCTGTATCTCGGCGGTATCGTCGAAAAATTTTACGGGTTCGCCGTTGTAGTACAGCTTTCCGTCCTCGTAGGTCATGTTGTACTGCTCGTAGCTGGTGTAAAACTCCTCGTCGTTGATTTCAAAGGTGCCTGGCTGCGTATTGTCGATGATGGTATATTCTGTTCCGTCTGTTTCGTCGGTAATGGTGTATTTGGTGTCGGACGGGGAAAGCAGGATGACATCATCTGCATTTATAAACTGCGCAACGGGCACGCCGTCCTTTATGTCCTCAAGCTGCTGCTCGAAAAGCGCGATGGTTTCGTCTGCGTCTTCCTGCGACCAGCCCTCCGCGCCGGATTCTACAAGGTTCGCAATGTACTGCTTTTCCTGCTCGAGCCACTCGGAGTATTCGTCGTATGTCCACCATTTCATTTCTGTGTCGGTGTTAAATTCGGTAATTGTTGTAACGTCGGCTTCGGGGGCGGTTTCAGTTGTTTCGGCGGTGGTTTCGTTTGTTTCGGTGACATACTCATCGGCTGCGGATGGCTCGGGCTTGTCGGAGCTTACAGCGGCGAACGCCGTTGTTGTTCCTGCGATAAGGCACGCGGAAACAATAATTCCGGCAAGAGTTGTTTTCCTGAATTTCATAATAGCTTCTATCCTTTCTCGCACGGCGTTCCTGCCGAATGCGGCTTCGGTGGGAACGCTGCGCTTCTCTTCAAATCTTATAAGTGCCATTGCGTAATCCTCGCGCCTGCAGCCAAGCTGTTTCAGCACCGCTTCGTCGCAGGAAAGCTCGATATCCCGGTTCGCGAGCGAAAGCATAGCCCACGCCAGCGGATTGAACCAGTGCACGCAGGCGGCGGCTGTCAGCATTATCTTCAGCAGCACGTCAAATCTGCGTATATGCACAAGCTCATGCGCCAGCGCAAAGCGCATTTCCTCGCTGTCTGCGGGGGGATTTTTCGGGAGGATTATCACGGGGTTTATTATGCCGTAGGTGAGGGGAGAGGTCACGCGGTCGCTGACTTTCACGGTGATTTTGCGGCGCAGCTTTTCCTCGGAAATGCGGGAGTTCACCGCCGCGTTGTCAAGCGGCAGCGCCGTTGAAAGTTCCTTTCGGCTGCGCAGGTGCAGGGAGGTGAATATTCCCGCGGAAATAACGACTCCGCCCGCCCATATCAGCTCGAAAATAAGCTCGCGGTCTGCGCCGCCGCTTGTTTCGGCGGGAGAATGCTGCGTTTCATCCCGAGCGACATCAACTATAACAGCGTTTGCGGCGCGGGTGCTTTCGCGCGGGATATCGAACGAAAACGAAAA
>CAVIFG010000027.1:0-1936 GCA_963641955.1 Escherichia coli | reverse complement strand
CGCAGCGCCGCGGCAGCCCACAGCAGCACGAACAGCCGCTTCGGCAGCCGATGTATAAACAGCGATCGTATCACGATTATCGCCGCGATAAGCACGGATGCGGATATCGTCATGCTGAGCAGAGTGTTCATTTCAGATCCTCCACCAGCTTTTTAAGGCTCTGGATTTCCTCGGCGGTGAGCCGCTTTGAGCCGAGCAGCGCCGCTATCAGCTTATCCGATGAGCCGTCGTACATTTTGTCGATAAGCTCGTTGGTTTCTGCCTCCTGCACTTTCTCTCGGGAAATGGCCGCGCGGCAGATAAAGCCCGGCTCCGACCGTTCCGCCGCGCCCTTGTCTATGCATTTTTTTATTACGGTGTAGGTGGTGGTTTTGCTCCAGCCGACCTGCTTGTTCAGCTTATCCGCGATGTCCTTTGCAGAGGTATCGCCCTCCTTCCAGAGTATATCCATGACCTTGAGTTCGGAGTCAAACAGTTTGATTTCCATGGTATCGGGTTCCTTTCTATTGCAATAGAATGTGATCACAATATCATTCTACTGCATTAGAACAGATTTGTCAAGGGGGAATTATAAATTTCACCGTTCTATCACAATAGAACGAAAGTGCAAAAAAAAATGCCCCGCACAGGCGGAGCATTCGCACTTATTTTATCATCCCGCATTTTTCTCGGGGGTATAGTCCTCGCCGCTGACCGCGCGGAGCAGTGCGGAGTGCATCTGCTCGCTGCGCCATGTGCAGGTGTTTCTGTCTATCTGACCGTTGCCGTTATCCCACAGGAATGCTGCAATGCCGTAGTCGTGGCAGAGCTTCACAAGCTTCTCGCAGAAGAACACGCAGCTGTTGAAATCGTTGCCGCTGGCGGCGTATTCGCCGACGATAACGGGAACGCCCTTGTCGGTAAAGTTGGTTTTCATCATGCCGATAAGGCGCTCCATCTCCTGCTGCTCGGCTTCTGTGCCCCATTCGTTCTTTATGTTCGTGGTGCAGAAGTCCCACGGAGTATAATAGTGCACCGAAACTATGCAGCGCCCCATGGGGTCGGTCGGCATGACATAGCGGCTGTCGCAGGTCTTGGCGATGTCCGTCCAGTATCCCGCGATGAGAAGATGGCGCACGGGATTTTTCCCGCCGCTTGAGCGTATCAGGTCAACAAATTCCTGATTGAGCGAATTGAGGGTATCGTATGCCTTTCCCGTCGGCAGGCTGTCGAAACCCACCTCGTTCATGCTTTCGAATATGAGCTTCTCGTCATAATCCTGAAACCGCTCCGCGATCTGCGTCCAGAGGCGCTTGTACCGCGCGAGGGTGCCGTCATAATCCGTCGCCGCGTTGCATATCCACGCGCCGAACTGCGGATCTCCGCCGCCGTCGTGGTGGATGTTGATTATCACATACATCCCGAGGTCGTATGCGTAGTCGACGACCTCCTGAACCCTGTTCATCCATGCTTCGGTGACGTTGCCCTCCTCGTCGATGTGGTCGCGCCACGTTACGGGGATACGCACCGCATTCACGCCGCTGTCAAGCAGCGCCTGAAACAGCTCCTTTGTCGCGGGGGGATTTCCCCACAGGGTTTCGTCTGGCTCCATTCCTTCCTCGGCGTGCTCGTTGATTATCCCGTCGCCGTCGCGGTCGGCCTGGCAGGCGTCAAGCGTGTCGCCGAGATTCCAGCCGATTTTCATATCGCTGACTATTTCCTGCGAAGTAAGCGCCGAAATGTCGGGGCGCTGCTCCTCCTGTGATACCTCCGCCGCGGAGGAAGATGCATCCGAGGACGTTCCGCTGCTGTAACATCCCGAAGTAAGTATCATTGAAACTACAAGAAGTGCGCTGAGTAATTTTTTCATTTCTGTACCCTCTTTGTGTCGATTTGTTCCGATCGGTGTGGTAGCTATAATATAACATATTTTTTTATATAATCATATCATATATGT
>CAVIFG010000026.1:0-14002 GCA_963641955.1 Escherichia coli | reverse complement strand
GAGTCGCACTGGGGCAGCGCGGAGAGTATTTCCTCGGCGTCGTAGCTGAATCTGCTTGCATAGAACGGGAAGTCGAAGACTCTGTTGTTGAACATTCCGCTTTCGATCAGCGCATATACATCCCCGACGATCTCGAGAAGATCTGCGTTGGTGATGTTCGGCGGTATCATGAACTGCTTTCCGTAAGCGGAGAAGCGATAACGCTTGTTGATATCCAGCGCGAGTGTTACCTCGCCGCCCTGCGACTTGATTTCGCGCAGGAACTGCATTACATCCTTACCGTTGGTAAAGGAGTTTACCATCAGCGTTACGACCTGATTGTATATCTGGTGGTTCTCAAAGCGCATTTCGTGCGAGGAGAGCACGTCGTATGCCCTCTTGAGGTTGCCGATGTTTATCTTGGATATCTCGAACTGTATCGTTGTTGTGCCGGATGTAATTACAAACTGGAAATAGCGCATGGAAATGCGGTAGTCCTCGCCGAACATCTCGTCGATAACGCGGAATGCCTCGGCAAGTGCGTTTTCGTCCGCAACGGCGCCGTTTACGATGCAGCTGTTGAGTTTAAGGCTGATTATGCTCTTGAAGCCCGAGGACAGCTCGTAGTCCTTTACGAATTTCGAGGAAGCGGAATCCATCAGATAGCGGCTTCCATTTTCGTAGAAAGCGTAGATGAATTCGCTGCCGCTCTCGTCCGTGCCGGGCAGGCTCCAGTTGTACTTTGTCATGAGGACGTGGTCGTCGTCCTTGCCGTACCAGCGGTTCATCTGTTCGAGGTCCTCGAGCAGGACATTGTTCATGCCGCCGCTTTCGTGGTCCTCCTTGGTGATTCCGCTGTGCTCGTTGAAGAAGCCATTCGCACGGAGCGTTTCAAACTGGACAGGCTCTTCGATATTCGGGAACTTTACGGAAATGCCGTTCGTAAATATTTCCTTGAGCCCCTTTACCAGCGAGCTTGTGTTTATGTAATTGTAGAAGAACTCGAATACATACTGGCGTGGGCGCATGATATAGCGCTCTGCGTTGTCGGGCAGGGGAACAAGCTCCAGCACAAACAGGCGCTTGTATTCCTCAACGGTTTCCATTATGCCCTGCTCGATCTTGCCGGAAACTTCCTCAAGGCAGTCGTGGCGTATGCCCGCACGGTTGTTGGTGACATACTTGTTGGGTACGCTCACGAAGAACGCGGAAAGCTGCTCGTCCACGAACTGCTGGCTGTTTGCTCTTACAAGACCCGTCAGCTCGAATGTGGAGAAGTAGTTGTACTTCGTCATCATTACCTTTGCGGCTTCGCGCTTTGCGCCCGAAATAGCGAAAGGAATGAGGTATACAAAGCCCTCGCGCTCCGACCAGATGAAGTCCGCAACGCTCTTTCCGTTTTCGGAGAAGCGTATCTTGGGGATATCGTTCGCGTCGCGGCGGTGCTGCTGTATCTTGTAGACGATCTCGGGTTTGCCGTAGTTTATGACCGCAATATTGAAAGTACGGTCGAGGGCTTCCTGCTCGTCGCCGGATTTAAGGTGCTTCTTTCTTATAAATGCGAAGCACAGGTCTACCATGTTGATGTACTCGCCCTTTGCGGAGGTGAGGGAGATGAGGTTCTGATGCAGCTTCTGCTGCTCGTCCTCGGGGAGGGAGAATACTATCTCGGTGTGGTTGAAGTTCGGCGCGGTGAGCTCCAGCTCGCGCACCTTCAGCGTTCCGTCGTCGTTTACAACGCGCAGGGAATAGCTGTTGGAGCGCATCTTGAACCAGTCTACGTTCAGGAACACGCTCTTTGCGCCGAGACCAAATCTGCCCTCGCGTTCTGCGTCGCCGTCGTTTCTGCCGACGGAGAGGTAATAGAACACCTGCTCAAGGCGGAAACCTGTTTCGTTATAGGTCAGCTTTACCTGTCCCTCGTCGAGGAACTCTATCATGACCTTGATATCATTCGATTCGTAGTCGCAGCCGAATACATTCTGCAGCAGCTCGCGGATGATAGACTCGCGGGGATAATCCTTGATCATACCCTTGACATTTATCGCGCCTCTGCCCGCATACATATCATTAAAATAATCCATGAACGGACGGCTGTCGATCTCCCCCGATTTCAGCTTGAGCTGTATATCCTGGAGAACTGCCGACATACCCTCTTTGTCGCCCGCAGTGTGGCGTTCAAAGAAGTCGCCGAGCAGCGTCTTGACCGTTTCGTTGCTTTCGCTCATAAATACGCCCCGTTTCTCCGCGCTGTTTGACAAGTTTTATCGGATACTGCTCCGCGCGGTAAGCAGTCCGTAAAGCTGTTTTATGCTCAGATGCCGTCGTTGTAGATCTTTATGTAATCTCTGAACGAACGCTTGGAGTCCTGTTCGCGGACTCTGTATTTCCATATGCCGAAAAGCACGGGATACTGTATGCAGTCGGTGAGGGCATTCAGCTCCTGCTTTACTTTAAGGTGGAAGTTCTCGCCGCTGTGGATAACGTCGATGTGCTCCTTAGCCTTTGCAAGGCCGCTCACCGCTTCGGACGCGAAAGGCTGCGAAAGGTAGCCGTCGCCCTCGAAAGTAGCGCCCAGCGCCGCAAGTTTGTCCGCGGGGAGTTTTTCGAGCTTGCCCTCGCCGTTCAGCGCGCAGAGCCCGTTCAGGCTTTCCGCCGCCGCGGTAATTTCCTCCGCGGTGGATTCGCGGGTAAGGCCGAATGTCCTGAAAAGCTTATCCAGCGTTTTCTCCGCAAACTCTACGAGCTGGCGGCTGTTTGCGATTTTATCAAGGCTGCTGTCGGAGTAGTCGCACTTTACCTTTTTAATAAGGTCGAAGCAGTTATCTATCTCGGAAGCGTAGCCCTCTATGTACTTGAGGTCTGCGATAACATTGTTGAGATACTCTCCCTTTTCGGGGATATCGAAAAGAATGCTTCTCGACGGGAGTTCGCCGCAGAATCCGTCCGCCGCAGCGGGGAAGAGCACCTTTTCCAGCATACGCGTGTCGAACATCCTGTTCGTATCGCGGAAGAATATGAATTTTCTGTCCGCTTCCATTGCCGAGCCGTGGCGTGTGCAGCGGCGCTCCAGCATTGCGGGGGATTCGGGCAGTTCGTAGCTTACGATGCAGTTTATTCTGTCAAGGCCTTCGCCGACCGCGCCGAGGGCGTCCGTGCCGAGGATTATCTTGGGGTAAACCGTGCTGTCGTCAACGCGGAGTTTTCTTATGATATCCTCGCTGCGGAAGATCTCGCTTCTTGCCACGCGGACATCGTTTCCGTACAGGCAGGTGAGCACTTTTCTGAGGTAATCCAGCGTGCCCTTTTCGCAGCAGTAGACCATCACGCGGCTGCTTTCGTCCTTGGTGAGTTCATCCATAAGGGTGAGGAAGCAGTCGAGCTTCTTGTCGAATTCTCTGAGGTCCTCGACCTCGGAGCGTATGTAGGACGGCTTAAGATAGAGCTTCTTCTGCTTTTCGCAGTCGTATTCCTCGAAGATGTTGCCGCCGTATTTATATGTGGGAAGCCCCGAGCGGAGGTCAACGCGCCTGCGCAGGGTCTTAAGCATTTCGTCGTCGAAGCTGTATTCGCGGAAAGAAACGTTTCTGCCGCTGTCGGGGGTGTAGCTTCTCGCCGCAAAGCAGCGCATAACGGGGGAATCTCCGTCCAGCCCTGCGGCGTCGGCGGTGAAGCTGATGTCATCCGCCTGTGCTGCGAGCGACTTGTCGTCCAGCACGCTCCTGGTAAGGGAGATGAGAGCCTCCCTGTCGCTTTCGCCGGCGCAGGGGAAAGGCGTATTGATAAGCAGCTTCTCTGTTTTCCACGGGATATTCTTTTCGTATATCGCGTATTCGGGAACAGTGGTATGCTGCTCTTCGTCGATGATTATAAGATCCCACAGGAAGCCGTCGCCGGCTTTGTCCTTTATGGCATTGTTTACAAAAAGGGCGTCGCGGGACATAAGGAACAGGTTGGGGCTGCTCTTGTCGAAGAAAACAAGGGCGTTGGGCGCGCCTGTGATTATCTTAAAATCCGCGCCGATGGTGGTCATAAGTATCCTGTACCAGCCGTAAAGCTCGCTGCCGGATGTGATTATAAGAATGTTGGGGTTATCTTTTTCCTGAAGGATATCATAAATGCAAAGACCGGCCTTGGTAAGCTTTTCCGAGCCGAATTCTCCGCAGTTGACAGCGAAGCCGAACTTGCGAAGCTTTTCTGCAGCCGCAAGGTTTGCCGCCGATAAATTCATCCCCGTAAGAGGGATCCATTTCATATCGCTCAATTCACCGCACCTCCGAAGTTAGATAAGGCAATATCTGCGCAAAAATACGCGCGCATATTACCCGTATAGTGACATTATACACCAAATCGTTTCTTATTACAAGTAGACGAAGAGATATAAACATATAGAAATAATATGGTGTAATTTTGTTTATATTGCACAAAAGAAATCGTTAACAAAGTGCTTTACTTTTATTAGCTTAAATGTTACAATAAAAATACAGGCGTATTCACGCACGACACAGGAAGGATTGTATTATTATGGCTCAAATGACAGAACAGGAACTCAAGCAGGCTATCTGCGACGTGGGGCACAAGCTCTGGCAGCTCGGCTTTGTCGCAGCGAACGACGGAAATATATCGGTAAGGCTTCCCGACGGAAACTTCCTCACCACCCCCACGGGCACCAGCAAGGCGATACTTGAGCCCGGCATGATCATAAAAATGAACGCGAAGAACGAAGTGGTGGAGCCTGCGGAGCTTCCCGGCTACAAGCCCACCAGCGAGTTTAAGGTACATCTGCGCTGCTACGAAGCGCGTCCCGAGGTGAACGCCGTTGTTCATGCGCATCCCCCGACCGCGACCGGCTTTGCCATCGCGCATATCCCGCTGGACGACTACACCATGCCCGAGGCTATAATATTCCTCGGCAGCGTACCGATCGCGCCCTATGACACCCCCGGTTCGCAGGGCGTTGCGGACAACATCCTGCCCTACCTCGAGCACCACGACACCATCCTTATGGAAAACCACGGCGCGCTTACCGTCGGCGTTGACATCACGCAGGCATATTACCGCATGGAAACCCTCGAGCATTTCGCAAAGGTAAGCCTTGTTGCAAGGCAGCTCGGCGGTGCGAACGATCTTCCCATGAACAAGATCGAGGAATGCTGCGAGATAGGAAAGAGCTTCCCGATAAGACACCCGGGTTACAGAAAGTATCACTGATAAGGCAGGAAGAATATGAACATCCGCATAGCGACAGCAGAAGATGTCAATGCCGTTGCCGAAATATACGAACACATCCACGACCGCGAGGAAGCGGGGGAGATCGCCGTAGGCTGGCGCAGGGGCGTATATCCCACGCGGGAAACCGCTCGGAATGCCGTTTTGCTGGGCGACCTTTTTGTGCTGGAGGACGGCGGGAGAGTTGTCGCTGCGGGGCGGATAAACCGCGAGCAGCTTCCCGAATATTCCTCCGCCGGGTGGAAGCACAGGGCGGCGGATAATGAGGTGATGGTGCTGCATACGCTGGTGGTGGAGTCGTCGGCGGGCAGGCACGGATATGCAGGGGCATTTCTTGATTTTTACGAGGAATATGCCCGCGAAAACGGCTGCCGCGTGCTGCGGATAGATACCAACGAGCGGAACGCTGTCGCCCGCGCAATGTACAAAAAGCGCGGGTTCAGCGAAGCGGGCACTGCGCCGTGTACATTTAACGCGCTGCCGAATATCACGCTTGTGATGCTTGAAAAGAAATTAGACTGACAGGAGAATGCTGCCATGCCAAAAAGAGTTCTGGTATTTGATTTCGGCGCTTCGAGCGCAAGGGCGATGCTCTGCGGATACGACGGAGAGAAATTCACGCTCGAGGAAATTCACCGCTTCCCGAACACCCCCGTGACCGAAAACGGTCATCTGCGCTGGGATATCGACGAGCTTTTCGAGCAGATGAAGGTCGGGATAAGCTTCGGAGTGTTCAACGGCGGATTTGATGCGATTAGTATTGACACATGGGGCGTTGATTTCGGGCTGACGGGCAGGGACGGCGAGCTGCTGGAAAAGCCCGTGCACTATCGTGACGAAAGGACGCAGGGCGTTCCCGAGGAGATATTCACGAAGCTTTCCCCCCTCGAACTTTACGAGGAGAGCGGCGTGCTGCCGCAGAACATAAACACGCTGTTCCAGCTTGCGGCGCTTTCCATGTACGACAGGAACACGCTGTTCCGCGCGGAAAAAATGCTGATGATGCCCGATCTGTTCGCGTATTTTCTTACGGGTGAGTACCGCAGCGAGTATACCGAAGCGACCACCACGCAGCTTATCGAGCAGCGTTCCCGCGGGTGGAACATTCGCCTGATAGAAGCGCTGGGGCTTCCAAAAAGGATATTCTGCCCGTTGATTCGCCCCGGCGAAAACTACGGCGAGTTGAAATACGAACTTGCCGAGGAATTCCGCTGCGATCAGGTGCCTGTTATCGCCTGTCCGTCGCACGACACCGCTTCGGCGGTGCTGGCTGTTCCGAGCACGGAGGAGCAGTTCGTGTTCATCTCCTGCGGAACGTGGACGCTGTTTGGCACCGAACTGAAGCGCCCCATCGCCACCGAAGAAGCCATGAAAATGGGACTGACCAACGAGGGCGGATACGGCGATACGTCGCTGCTTATCAAGAACATAATGGGGCTCTGGCTGATACAGGAAAGCCGCCGCTATTACAACGAAAACGGCGGGGAGTACAGCTTCGCCGACCTCGAGCGCGAGGCGCTTGCGGCGGGTGATTTCGGAAGCTTCATCGACCCGAACGATCCGCTTTTCACTGCCCCCGGCGATATGCCCGTCCGTATTGCGGAATACTGCCGCAGGACAGGTCAGCAGGAACCCGGTAGCGTCGGCGAGGTAATGATATGCATTTACCGCAGCCTTGCCTGCGAGTTCGCTTCCGCGCTGGAAAGCATCGAGCGGCTGACGGGGAACAAGTACAGTACCATCCACATGATCGGCGGAGGGACAAAGGACGCGCTGCTTTGCGATATGACCGCCTGCGCGGCGGGCAGGCGCGCTGTTGCGGGTCCTGTCGAAGCCACCGCCCTCGGAAACGGCATTTCCTCGCTCATCGCCCTCGGCGAAATAAAGGACGTAAAGCAGGCACGCCGTATCATCATCGAAAGCGGACTTACCAAGGAATATGCGCCGCACGACGCCGAAAAATGGCAGAATGCGCTTTCGGATTACAAAAAAGTCACGGGGAAAGTGTAAGTTCCTACAAATACAAGACAAGTTTTTGTGATTTTTAAACAAAACTCACTGAAAATTGTTGATATTTTCGCAGAAATGTAGTAAAATACAGATAAGCCACAAACGCAGCCGCGTTGTAGCTTTTTTCTCAGGAACTATGTTTTTCGGGTGATTTATTTAATGTTAAAAGCAGTTCTTTCAAAAAAGGATCTCAGGCAGTGCGACGATTACTTCAGCTGCGTCAAGGATCTCATAGACGACAGGAACATCCTGCGCCTGTGCGAATTCAGCCACCACAGCGGAACGACGCGCTTTCAGCACAGCCTTAACGTATCCTATTATAACTTCAAGCTCTGCCGCCTGCTGCATCTCAACGCACGCGCGGGCGCAAGGGCGGGACTTTTCCACGACCTTTTCTTCTATGACAGGAGAGAGCACGAACCCGTAAAGGGCGAGGGCTGGCACGGCGTGGGACATCCCAAGATAGCGCTTTCGAACACCAGCGAAATGTTCTCGATAAGCGAGCTGGAGGGCGACATGATATTAAATCATATGTGGCCGCTTTCTCCCCGCCTGCCGAAGCACCGCGAAACCTATGTAATAACGCTGGTCGACAAATTCTGCGCTATTGCGGAGGTAATGACGCATTTCTGCTCCGTGAGCAGGACGCGCTTCCGATTTGCGGAAGCGTTTGCGATGATGCTTCTCGTCCGCATGACACTTCATTGATACCAAAGCCGCTTCCTTTTTCGGGAGCGGCATTTTTTCTGTTGACAAAACGCCCGCGGAGTTATATAATACAAATCGGAAACAATTTATAACAGGAGCTGCTATGGAAACAAACGAATTATTCGGAACGGAAAAAATAAGCAAGGTGCTGCTGAAGCTGGCGCCGCCGGTAATGCTGGCGCAGCTTATTCAGGCAATGTATAACATAATCGACAGCCTTTTTGTCGGGCATTATTCCGATACGGGACTGACCGCGCTTTCGATAATCTACCCGATCCAGCTTTTGATGATAGCGCTGGCGGTGGGCACGGGCGTGGGCATCAACACTGTAATGGCGGCAAGGCTCGGCGAGGGCAGGTCGAAGGAAGCGGATGAATACGCGGGCGTCGGCACTCCACTGGCGGTGGCGATGTGGGTCATATTCGCGGCGGTATGCTATGCGTTTATGCCCGCATATGCGGAGATGTCAACGAACTCCCCCGAGGTAGCGCAGGACGTAATTGTATACGGCAGAATTGTCTGCGTTTTCAGCTTTGGGCTGTTTCTCGAGAGTATATGGACAAAGGTCATACAGGCAAACGGCAACATGAAAACGCCCATGCTGGCGCAGATAATCGGCGCGGTGGTCAATATAATCCTCGACCCGCTGCTTATTTTCGGATTGCTGGGCCTGCCGGAAATGGGAATCGCAGGCGCGGCGGTGGCGACTGTTTCGGGGCAGATAGCCGCGGCGCTCATCGTTATGAAAAAAGGCTTCAGACGCTCTCCCGAGCGCAGGAAATATCCCGCCTGCATAAAGACGATATATCGCCTTGGAATCCCGAATATCCTCATGCAGTCGGCGTATACGCTGTATATTTTCGGGCTTAATATGATACTCGTCACCTTTTCCGACCAAGCAGTAACGGCGCTGGGGCTGTACTACAAATGGCAGAGCATATTCTTTATCCCCCTCGGCGCAATGCAGACCTGCATTGTCCCCGTGATAAGCTACAACTACGCCGCGCACAACATCGACAGGTGCAGGAAAACGCTGTCCGCTTCGGTGATATTCGGCATGGCGCTGATGTTTGTGGGAACGCTCTGTTTCGAGATTATTCCCGAGCAGATGCTGCGGGTGTTCTCGTCGGACGAAGCTGTCATTGCGATAGGAACGGTCGGGTTCAGATTTATCGGAATAAGCTTCATCCCGCTGGTGACGTCGCTTATTTATCCCGTGTTCTTTCAGGCGGTGGGCTCCAGCCTTAAAAGCTCCCTGCTCACGGTGATAAGAACGGTGGTTCTGTTCGTTCCGCTGGGGTATCTTTTCTCGCGGTTCGGGCTGGATTATTTCTGGCTGACCTACCCTGTCACCGAGGTCATAACCACGGCGGTGGGCGTGATATTCTATGTAAAATTCCTCAAGGACCCGTATGTCACATCCGAAAAGAAAAAGCACGAGGATGTTGTTATCAAGCCGTCCCGCGAGGGTGTGATAATCACCATCGCCCGCCAGCACGGCTCCTCCGGAAAGCAGATAGGAAAGCTTGCGGCGGAGCGGCTCGGGATACCGTTCTATTACAAGGAAATGACCGCCCTTGCCGCGCAGGAAAGCGGACTGGACAAGGAGTTCATCTCGGATATAAACAAGAATTCCCCCGCGCTGCTGCATGATCTCTACCTTGGCACAAAGGTGGTTCAGCACGCAGTAACGGCGCAGAACAAGGTCATCCGCAGGATAGCGGAAAACGGAAGCTGCGTTATCGTCGGCAGGGCGGCGGATCATGTCCTGCGGGATAACAAGGATGTTGTGAGGGTGTTCATCTACGCCCCCGAGGAATACAGGATAGGCAGGGTCATTGAGGTTTACGGCGATACCCGCGATGAAGCCCAGCGCAACATACGCCGCTCGGACGAAGCCCGCGGAGCGTATTACCGCAGCATTTCGGGCGCGCAGTGGGGTGATTATCACAACTATGACCTGATGATAGATTCGTCGATAGGCGTCGAGGCATCGGCGAAGATAATCACGGAGTATGTGAAGGCAAAGGAAAAGCGGGAGCATTCCCATACGGCGTAAATGTAGGGATTGCATGATATATGCCATCACCGGTTTATATAAAAAGCTTAACTGACAGAAAAATTACAATAGACTATGGGGGGGAAAACTCTTGTTTTCCCCCCATACCCCCTTTAGCGCCTTGGAAGTCGGGGAGTTTCGCCGTCTGCGGACGGCGACAAGGGCGCTGCCCTTGACCCGCAAGGGGTGCGACCCCTTGACCGCGTGTATGGGTGTCGCAAAGACAAGAAGTTTATCGAAAACCAATATGCTGTTACGTTTTTTCAATAGCTTAAGGGCGGCACTCATCGTGCCGCCCCATTTTTATATTCAGATAACGTTGTATTCCTTGAGGATTTTCTCAACATCCGTATCCTTTATCTTGCCGAGAAGCTTCTTAACCGCAAGTTCTTTCCAGAAGCCGATATCCATATCTGTTGCTTTCTTGCCGTCGCGGAGCTTTACCGTCGCGTCGAGCAGGGCGCGTACATCATAAACGCTTCCCCAGACCTCGGGCACGCCGCGGTCGACATTAAGCAGGGTGTAGACCGCTTCCATACCTGTTCTCATGGAATATTCGGTGGTGAAGATGGTGTCGCGGGGAGTTTCAGCAAACTGGCCGAGGAACGCGAAGTTTACCGCTCCGTCGGGAACTACCTTGGGTCTGTCGCCATAAGCGCGCGGCATGAAGAACGCGTCGATGAACGGCATCATAACAGGGACGGTGTTCGCGGAATTTTCCGCCATGTCCTCTATCTGATCCTCGGGCACGCCGATGTGATACAGCCATTCCATGCATATTTCCTTACCGGTGCAGTCGCGCATGGGCTTCTTGATATAATCGCCGGGCTTGTCGCTGAACAGCGCGTATACCCATACAAGACAGTGATCCTTGGGCTGCTCGCGGAACTGCGGCTGACGGTTTATCGTCCAGCTGAGGAGCCACGAGGAATCCTTTACGGTGACGATACCGCCGGTTACTACCTTGCCGGTGAATGGGTCGCGCTTGCAGATGTTCTTGATATAGGGGATTATGCGCTGGTCGAGGGTTTCGACGGTGGCGCTCATCCAGTTGCACTTTTCGGGGTCGCCGCAGAACTTGTCGGGATGGCCGAATGCGGGATCCTGCGCGGCGATCTTGCGCCACATATCCCAGCCGCCGCCTGCCTTTATTTCTGTGTTGAATACAGCGGGGGTGTTCTGGCTGCCCATGCTGGAGTTCTCCACGCAGCCGCCGTTGGTGATGAAAACAAGGTCGTTTTCGGTGAGGTCGATGCTCTCGTCCTTGCCGTCGCGGACGATATCAATGCGGGTCGCCTGCTTGCGCTCGGGCTTGCAGTCGAACTGAACATTTACTACCTTAACGCCGAAGTGGAACTGTACGCCGTGGCTCTCGAGGTACTTTACCATCGGGAGTATCATGGATTCATACTGGTTGTACTTTGTAAAGCGCAGAGCCTTGAAATCGGGCAGACCGCCGATGTGGTGGATAAATCTCTGGATGTAAAGCTTCATCTCAAGGGCGCTGTGCCAGTTTTCGAACGCAAACATCGTGCGCCAGTACAGCCAGAAGTTGGAGTTGAGAACCTCGTCGTCGAAGTAGTCGGTTATCTTCTTGTCCTGAAGCTCCTCGTTGGGGGTGAAGAACAGCTTCATTATCTCCATCGCGCCCTTGTCGGAGATGTCGAACTTGCCGTCGGTGTGGGCGTCCTCGCCGCGGTTTACCGTTGCGCGGCAAAGGGAGTAGTTCGGGTCTGCCTTGTTGAGCCAGTAGTATTCATCAAGGACGGAAACGCCCTCGGTTTCGATGGAGGGGATGGAGTGGAACAGATCCCACATTACTTCGAAATGGTTGTCCATCTCTCTGCCGCCGCGCATTACATAGCCGATGTTCTCGAACTTCCAGCCGTCGCAGGCGCCGCCTGCTGTCTTGTCCTTTTCGAGGACGTGTATGCGCTCGCCTTTCATCTGTCCGTCGCGGACGAGATAGCACGCAGCCGTCAGTGCCGCAAGGCCGCTGCCGATGATATATGCGGATTTTCCGTCGACGCCCTCGGGCTTCTTCGGTCTTGCAAATGCTTCGTAGTTTCCGCTTGAATAATACATATAAATTCCTCCTTAAAGACTGTCTGCCGCGGCGGTGTTTTTTGTCCGCCGCTTTTATCCTTTCGATGATTATATATTAGCAGTTTTTCGGGGAATATTCAATGAACAGAAACGCCGCCGTGATGTACTTTTCATCACGGCGGCGAAGCTGTATAAAAACTTATCAAACGGCTGAAAATGATAAAATTTACTTGATGCTGAACCTTTCCAGCGCGGAGGCTATGTTCCCGTGAAGCAGCACGGACATCCTGTCGACTATCTTCTGCGGATCCTCTTTCATGTCGTTTTTCACCCAGTCGAGCATTTCGCCGACGAACGCGTATTTGTAGAAATTCGCGATGAATTCCTTGTCGTCCTCGCGGACGTTGAACCCCTCGGATTTTTCGTTGACAACTCCGATAAGCAGGTCGTATGTCAGTTTATAAAGGTAAATTTCCACCTGCTCGCGGCTTACGGAGCGGTAAACATTCGTGATGAACGGCTTGTTTTCCTGCACCGCCTCGAATATCTGCAAAAAGCCCTGCTGCCACGTTTCGTAGGTTTTCTTCCCCTCGAGAGCCTTTTTCGCGTCCTCTACGCACACCCATTCAACAAGGTCGTATATGTCCTTGAAATGGTAGTAGAACGTCATGCGGTTTATGCCGCAGTCCTCCGTGATGTCGTTTATGGTTATCTTGCTGAGCGGCTTTTGGAGAAGCAGATTTTTCAGCGACGCTTCCAGTGCGCGTTTTGTTACCTGTGACATATTTACCTCCCGAAGATAATGGCGTTGTTTGTGGGGTGATTTATGTATTGCCTGCGGCGTTCTTCCTGCGGGCGGATATTCCTATCAGAAGCAGTATGGGGAACACTATCGCCGCCAGAATGCCCTTTTTGAGGTCGCCGCCGAAGCTGTCCGAAACAAATCCCGCCAGCGTGGGCCCGCCGGAGCAGCCGACATCCCCCGCCAGCGCCAGCATTGCGAACATCGCCGTGCCGCCGCCCTTTATCGCCGCAGAAGCCTTGCTGAACGTTCCCGGCCACATTATCCCGACGGAGAAGCCGCACACTGCGCAGCCTATAAGTCCCACCGCGGGCACGGGTACGAAAACAATGCACAGGTAGGACGCGATACACAGCAGGCAGCTGAATACCATGAATTTATCAAGATCCATCTTATGACCGTATTTTCCGTAGATAAGGCGGGATGTTCCCATAAGGAATGCGAACGCCATCGGTCCCGCAAGGTCGCCGACGGTCTTGCTTACGCCGAGTCCCTGCTCCGCGAACGCGGAAGCCCACTGGCTGACAGCCTGCTCGCTGGCGCCGGCGCATACCATCATCAGCATAAGCAGCCAGAACGTTTTGTTTACGAAAAGCTGCTTCAGCGACAGCCCCTCCTCGCCTTCGGCGTTGAGGGAGTATATCGGCGCGCCCGCAAAAACGATGCAGTTCGCTATCGGTATTATTGCCCAGATTAGCGCGAGTATTTTCCAGTTTTCTATCCCGAACAGCGCGAAGAACGCCGTGGAAACAAGCACCACCCCGACGTGACCCCAGCAGTAGAACGAGTGCAGCAGGCTCATCGCCTTTTCCTTGTTTTCGGTGGGGCAGGCTTCCATGATGGGGCTGATTATAACTTCGATAAGCCCGCCGCCGAGGGCGTATATTATTACCGCCGCAAGTATGCCGATAAACGGGTCGGGAAGCGCCTCGGGCAGTATCGTAAGCAGGATAAGCCCCGCCGCCGAGCATATATGCGCGATGATGGCGGAGGCACGGTAGCCTATCTTGTCCACAAGTCCCGCCGAAAGCATATCCACCAGAAGCTGCACCGCAAAGTTCAGCGTTATCAGCAGGGTTATCTTAGAAAGCGGAATATCATATGTTTTTTGGAATGTAACGAACAGCAGCGGCACGAAGTTGTTCACCACCGCCTGCACGATATAGCCT
>CAVIFG010000025.1:0-14045 GCA_963641955.1 Escherichia coli | reverse complement strand
GTAGATAGTATCAAAGTCCATATAATCACCGCCCTTTTTAATGCCTTTTAAACCGCTTTATTATCAGCAATTTTATTATACTATTAAAAATGTATTTTGTAAAAAGTGAATTCGCTATGTAAAATTACTTGGCAAAACAACATTGTCAAATGGCATTATAAAAAATACCGACGCCTAATGGACGTCGGTATCAAATTATTCGAGAATTATCAATTCACGGCGTCGCTTACGCCCTAGCCGCGCATATTGATCCTCAATGATATACTGCACAAGATTATATGTATCTATCGACACGATAGGCTCAAAGTCGCCCTTAATTACGCTACCATGGTAGCTGTAATATCCTGCGTGAACAGGGCAGGTAAGTATCCTCTCGATATGCCATGATTTGAGAACTGCCCCACGCTTCCCACGGTAATGCATTTTTGCACAAGCATCCGAAACCGCCATAAAGCTTTGCTGTTTCACAAATGTATCAAATATGTATTTTACAATTTTTGCTTCCGCCGGATTTTGGACTAGACTGTCCTTGCCGAGCGTGTCATATCCTATAACACTGCTGCAGGTGCGTTTTCCGTCGCTTGCGCGGTAATCCGCGACCATCTTTACGTTTTCCGATACCATATCTCGTTCAAACTGAGCCATCGCCGCCAGTACAGTTGTCGTCATTTTTCCTGCGGCGGATACAGTATTTATAGGTTCCGAGCAGCTCACTAGACCGACGCCGCAATTTTCAAGTCTCCGAACACACTCAAGCAGATCAATGGTGCTGCGTGTAAATCGAGTAAGTTTCCAAAAAACAATCACTTCAAACTTGTTTGTTTCTGCATCGATCATCATTTTTGTAAAAGCAGGTCGGTGTTTGGTATCTTTAGCAGATATGCCTTCGTCGGCGTAGAGTTCCGTAACTTCCATGCCGTTCTGTGCACAGTATCCGCGCAGGAGCTTTTCCTGCGCTTCCAGCGATAAGCCTTCTTCCGCCTGTCTTTCGGTACTGACGCGGATATATATTGCAGCTTTCATTTTATTGCAGCCACCTTTCTGTCATACTCTTCCTTTTCGGCGGCATACTTTTTGATTTCTTCAGCTGCATCGTCGGTCAGCTCAACTTTATTCCCGTCAAGATATATGTTGTAACGTCCGGCTTTGCCGTAAATTCTCCCGTTCCAGTGGCGTTCGCGCAGGATCTCAGGCATAGCGGGCTTTGCAATAGCAGCAATAGCATCCTTTTTTGCTTTATAAGCTTTTGACGCATCAGACGCCATTGCAGCAGCAATCCTATCCAAAGCGCTCCAATCCTCGTTTGTCGCAACGCCTCCAAGTGCCTTTATTGCTTCAACCGCCTCGTCGAGCTTTTCGGCGGTAACAAGCTTGTTCCAGCACATCTTTGTGCTAACAGTGAGCGCGTCATCAGCGACTCTGCGCTCGCTCCATCTGTATCCGCAGGCTTTAATATCATCTTTTGCAGGTCGAGTGTTGCCATCAAGCCATACACAGAGCAGGGGATCGCCGTTACGATCAATTTCCGCAGTGGCAGATACATGGATAGTAATAACTTTTTCCGCTTCTGCCGATTCCATCTTTGCTCTGTAGCACGCGGGGCACAGACCGTAGGCGGCATACCAATTGAGCTTATTTTCTCTTTCCGATGTTTTCCCAAAAAGCTCAACAGTGCCATTGTGCCCGCAGGAATAAGTTACGTCATACTTTGCCATAATAAAAATCCTCCATTTGGTTGACAAGCAGAGGATATGATGATATAATAATATCACAGCCGCTTGTCGGTTGTCTGCACCCTTGGAGCGTCGGTCGCCAAACTAACCGCTTCAAGGGTGTTTTTCACTTCTTTATTTCGGCCTCCAGCCGCGCAATACCTCTCCGTACCGCTTCAGCTCTGCTGATGTTTTCCTGCTTTGTATACTTATCAAGTATCTCGGCAGATTTATCATCAAGTCTGATATGTATAGGAGAGCCTTTTTTGTTGTCGGTCGGTCTGCCTGTGCGTGGACTCAATATCATCACCTCACTTTTGTAGCCCATAAATATATTATACATTAATGTAGCCCAAAAGTCAAGTGTTTTTTAAAAATTTATCCTGCGAAAAAATCGCAGGATAATTTTTTTAGCGCACTTTTTTTATCTCAGCAAGTGGCATTTCAAGGTCGCGCGCTATCTGCAATGGAGTATCACCGCGCTGCCTGCGGCGGCGTATTTCCTCCGCGATCTCCGCCGCAGGGACTATCGACGTCGGTTTCGGTATCCACACCGACGAGCCGCCGAAGTATTCCATAAGCGCACGGTACGCGTCCATGCCTATGATATCGACTACCTCCTGCTGTCCCTCATTAAGGTGGCTGGGTTTCACCAGCTGTGCAAGCCCCATGTGTATCACCTCTTTTCGCGCGCCTTATTTCCGCCTGTCGGTGGCAGATCATGCGCTTTATGCAGTCAATGACATTCGAGCCTTCTTTGCGGGTGACATTGTAAAAAATGTCCCCGTCAGCGGATATATCCCTGCCCGTCACCTTTGCGATTACGCCTCTCAGGCGATCGCGAACCTCCGTTTCCGACGGGGAAAGCTTTGCGAGCTTGTACATCAGCCGAAAGCATAACCCGCGCTGTTCGGCGGTTATGTATTCTGTCCCTGCGCTCTGATCTGAGCGGCACAGCGCTTTAAGCTCCGCGATGATTCTGTCCGCCTGCTCGTCCGTAAGCTCGGAAATATGCTCGCAGCCCGTGCGCTGCATAATCATCATGTGCAGCGTATCTTCCTTATCCAGCACCCCCGCGCCGTGCGCAAGCGCGTAAATACGCTTTATCTTGTCTTTTTCGGGCATTACGTCACCGTGACCTTTGTGCTGTCGCTTACAGACAGCGACAGCCCTATGCTGCGGAGCAGCTGTGCCTCGGTGATATCCGACATCTCGCATATGTTTTTAAATATACTCCATACCACCGCTTCGGCGTACAGATAGGCGTAATCACCGGCGTCCGTTTTGTTAAATCCGCCTATCTTTATAAGGTTATCTCTGTCACCCTCAAAAGACCGGCCTTTGAGTTTTTTGGAGAGCGCCGCCTTTGCCTTGTCGTCGCAGGGGAGCCCCGCGATGATCTCTTCGGGGGCAGAACGCGTAAACTCGCCCGTAAACATACCTATAAGCATACGCTCGATATCCTTGTTTTTGGGCTTGATCTCGACGGTTTCCTTTTCCTCAAAGATATCCTTAAAGACATCGCCGAGAGCCTTTTTGAGGTAATTCGGCGCGTCGATGCTGAGCGAGCGGGCTTCGGTATAGGTGACCGCCGCCTGACTTTCGGGGTCGGCATACGTCGTGGATTTGTACTTAGTATCCGATACATCATCCCCGCCGTGCTCCAAAAAGTAAGCCTCAAGCTCACGCTTGTGTTCGTTAAGCCGTGCGATCTGCGCCTTGACGCGGCTCAGCTCGCGCACCTTGTTCAGCATTTCTTCCGTCATTCCGCCATCTCCTTGTACAGTTCCGCCGCGCACATCGGGCAGCAGCAGACATCGCGGAACCGCTTGACGTTCTCCGCGCCGCCGCAGAAACGGCAGGTGTCGATATGCTTGCTGATGATGATTTTTCCGTCGGCGGCGGTAAGATCCAGCGCCGTTCCGGACTGCATATCCACCAGCTCCGCCATGTCCCTCGGTATGGTCACACCGCGGCTTTTGGACATCTTCTTAAACTTCTTTTCCATAGGCAAATCCTCCTTATTTATTGCCCGCTCTGCCTTACACGCGGACTTGCGACCGCCGTTGGTGGCATTAGGCAGGGGCAAGCGCCCCTTCTTATCGTGATAATCTTCTTCATGATATATTTACTTGTCACGCTTGCCTCTGCAGCAATAGACATTTTCAAACCTCGGTAAAATCATTTTTCCCGAAACGCCGCAGTACAAAATGCCTTTTACCCGCTCAGACTTTTCGCAGGTTCGGCAGCTCTTTTCGCCTTTGGCTTTTTCGAGCGGAGTTAGTTTTTTCTGTGCTGTATTCATAAATTCTATCCCTCCAGCAGCCTTTTCATCTCCTCAAATCCCTTGCGAGCCTCCCGTTTCCGCCTGCTTACCCCGCGGAACTCCACGGGAAAGCACCGCTCAAGCACGCGGTCATATATTCTTGCTGTGCGGATATCAGGGCTGTGTTTAAGCTCCTCAAGCGTAAGATTTGTTGTGTAGATAACGGGTTTTCCGCTGCGATACCGCGCGTTGACAATTGAATACACGCGCTCATATCCGTAATCCGTGCCGCGTTCCGCGCCGAGGTCATCAAGGATAAGCAGGTCAACACTGCTGATGCGTTCGGAAACATCATTGTCAATGGCATTGACAAGCGATATCATCTGCACCGTGCAGCCGTGGGCGATAATGTAATTTGCTATGCAGGCGGCAGCAAATGTCTTGCCTGTGCCGACGCCGCCGAAAAGCAGCAGCCCGCGGTTGTCACGCAGCATATCTTCAAATAACTCTGCATAGCGGTGGCAGATTTTAAGTGCATGGGCATTTTCGCCGCAGGTTGCCGTTTCAAAGCGGCAACCTGCAAACGTTACGTCAACCATCGACAGCCGCCGAAGCTCCTGTTCGCGCATTGCTTCTTCGACCTGCTTTGCGCGCTGCATTCGTTCCGAGTGCGCTTCCTTTGCGCATTCGCATATGACAGGCAGCAGCAGTTCTTCCCCGTGAAATTCCACTCGGCAGCGTTTCGGCGTGTGGCATTTCCCACACATCAAAATCCCATCCTCGGTGTAATAATCTCCGCTGACAGACGGATTTGCCTCCTCCATCGGAGCGGCAATAGCCTTGATCAGATCCACTGCATTATCCATACTCTTCAAACGGATTTCCCGTCAGCGGCGCGGCGGCAGTAGTAGACGGCGGTGCATAGTTGCCTTCGATCACCTTGACCGCATTCGACGGTATGAGCAGCCAGTCCAGCGACGCGCGCCATTTCTGCGAGTTCTTCCCGCCGAGGAACGCGCTTTCGGACGCCTTGCGGAAAAGCTCGTCCAAATCAAACTTATCCTTGATAAGCTTCGCGATGGCGCGGCGGCGCTTGTCCGTCAGCCGCGTTGCGGGTGGTAAGTTTTTGCAGGTAGCGTTAAAGCGCTCCAGCACGAGCTTATAATCCATTTCGGGCGGATTTTTTAAGGCTTTTAAAAAGCCTTTTAACTCCTCAAACTGCGAGGGCGTAAGCTCCAGCTCCATCACGTTATCCCGTTCGATGTCGTACAGCTTGTACTTGCTCATAATGATCCTCTCCTTTCATATATTGTCCCACTCTGCATTATACGCGGGCTTGTGACCGCCGTTGGCTGCATTAAGACGGGCGCAGGTGCGCCCATTATTTAGCCGAGAAATTTGTCCACCTCCGAGCGCTGTTCTGCGCGACCTATCCTGCGACCGTGCTGCACTCCCTTGTTATATGCGATCTGACAGGACATTTTTTCGCGCCGCCTGCCGAGCGCATACGCCGCGAACGACGCGACGATAACGATTATAAGAGCCAGCGTTATCACGATGATAAGCCGCGGCGCGCCGATGGAGTAGATCATGGCGGATACGATCATCGAAAACATTATCCCCGCCGCAAAAATGATGATGAATTCAAGTATGTCAAACTTCCTGTACATTGTAAAATCCTTTCACGATGATTTTCACCGCATTCGTATAGCGGTTGATGACCTGCATTTCGGTCGGGGTATCCTTGCAAACCAGCCAGTCGGCGGCATTCTTGCCGCTTGCAGAAATCAGTCTGCGCTGCCTATTGGTGGGGTTTTTGCCGTTTTTCACGCCGACTGCACCGCCCTATCCGCGCCTTTAAGGTCGAGGCGCATCATTTTCGCCATTTTGACGAGCCCATCAAAATCCCATGCCCCCGCGTCGTACGAATTTGAGAAAAGCCTTACCGCCCCGCGAATGCCCTCGGCAGTCCGCGCTACGCAGTACAGCAGATTGAGCTCATCCGTCTGACCCTCAAGGATGGGGAACAGCATTGAGATATCTTCGCGCCGAACATCCATTGTCCGAAGCTGCTGACGCTGCCATGCGCGGTTGTTTACCTGCCGATACTGCTCTCGCGATCGCCCCTCTATCTTTTCGCGGATACCATCGTTACCGACCAGCGCCACGCCGAGCGTCTGACCGCGCTCCGCGAAGTAATCCGCAAACGCTCTCAGCGTTTCGATACTTCCATATGTAAGCAGCTGCGCCTCGTCTACCATCACGACCATGCCGTCGTGCAGCTTTGCCGCGATACTCATCCACAAGTCGTCGCGGCTCTGCGTAATGGGCACGCCTATCTCCATCGCCAGCAGCTTGAGCACAGCCTTTGTGCTCTTCGTGCAGGGATTAATAGTTATCATCACGCTGTCGAGCGGGTGATCCGCCATGTATTTGCGTATTGCCTTAGTCTTACCGATACCCGCGTCGCCTGTCACAAAGGCAAATCCGCCCTTGATTTTGGCGTTTTCCATGGTTTTATACACGACCTCGGATATTGACGTCGGCGCGTAATCGACCTCGGTGTAGGTTTCCGCCGCCGCGCTCTTGGTGGCGAAATACGCGCAGAGCTTGTCGAACTGCTTTTCGACGTCGCCGCGGTACGTTCCGCTGCGGAGCTGCGAGATTATAGACGAGGATATGCCGATACGGTCGCCCGCCTTTTTCTCGCTGCCGAGCTGAGCGGCAAGGCGCTCGAAATTTTCTATTGCCTGCTGCTGTTTTTCTGTCATTTTTATCTTCCTTTCCGTCCGCCCGCCGCTGCGTTCATTCGGTTGAGCATTATGGTTATTTCTTCAATACGGGATAATTCGGGGTGCTCTTCAAGTTTTTCCTCCGAAAATACGGGTGTAAAGCGCTTTGGCTTTTCAATGCGGAAATCTCCCATGCCTTTGTTGCCTTTGCGAACCATCTCCGCAAAGACATCTATCTGCTTATCGGGGTCGACCGCCTCGATAACGCCCTTTGCAAACTGCTTGATGATACGCTTGTTTTCCGCGATGACCCGTTCTGCATCTGCGATCTGATCAGTGTTGTCCGTCAGATACGGTATCATAAGGTCGTTTGCGAGCTCCCATGTCCACAGATACTTGTCGTTCTCCATGCTGTAAACCCGCACTGATGTGGGTTTCGCGGGATCGTAGCGGACATAAACCTGTTCGCCGATATGCAGGATGGTTTCCTTGCCGTAATACCACACTTTTTCGCCCGCAATGCGGACAAATACACCGTTCCTGCCTATCTTCTGCGGGCGGCTGACGCGTTTAAGGAGCATATCCAGGTTGGCTTCATCCGCCTGCCGGAACTCAACGTTCTTGATATCGTCGTTCCAGACGTCTATGCGCCGCCTGCCTTTATAGCGCACTTCCTTCCCGCCGTAGGAGGCGACGTTGTAGTCGCCGTCGATAAACACGCCCAACGCCGCTTTTATTTGCAGATCCGTCGGAAGCTTGCCCTGCTTCAGCGTCCATTTAAGGCTTTCGGGACGCTCAACGACTGTGCCGCCGCAGAACGTTTCAATAGCACGCGAAAAGTGGTTTTTGAACGTGCAGAATGTGCGCTCAATTGGCTTCGCCTTTGCGTTGCGGACGATAGCATTGTGCATTTCGATTTGAAGAAAATCCAGTATTGTCGGCGGCAACGGATCTTTGTTCCAGTCTTTTTTCCTGCGGTGACCGCGCCCGCCGATATCCGACACGAGAAACTCCGAACCGTTATCCACATATATTGAGCGTGGAACGCCGAAGCGGAGTATTCCGTGCCGCAGCGCAAGCAGCGTGCTGTCTGATGATGGATTTTCCGTAAGGTTCCACCCGACCATCACGCCGCTTTTCGCGTCCGTGAATGCTGTGAGGTACAGCCTGTGCGGCTTTCCGTTCTCGCCGCTAGTGAAGAAATCGAATGTGTGGTTATCCGCGATCCATACATCGTTGGCGTGGAGGTCGTCGTAAAGGCGCTCTATGTACGGCAGGCATTTGTCCGAAAACGCCTTGTCGCCGTGGCGCATATACTGTACGACTGCGTACGGGACTTTCTCTGCTTCTCGGCGGAATGTCCTTTCGGACGGCATATCCGCGTAGGCTTCGGGGTAATAGTCCTGCACCCATGTCTGCAGCAGCGCGTAGCAACGGCTGACAGGTAGCTGATTGTCATGCAGATACATCGTCAGAAACGCGTCTATCATGTACTGCGGCGCGCTGGTGCGCCCCTTGTTATGCCCGCCGCGCTTGTCAATAAGCCCGTTGAGGTCGCCGGCACGGTATGCCTTTAGCTTTCGGTAAAGTATGGCGGGGGAGATGTTCAGTTCGGGATACTGCAGCTTCATTGACGCGCAGTACATTTCGTCGACCTTGCCCTTGCCGCCCAGCTCGTCCGCTTTTTCTGCACGGATATTGAGCCATTCCTGCATAATTTTACACCACATCGCCGCGTCGCGCCGCTGATCGCCGTCGAGATCGCGCAGCGTTATCTGCCTCGGGTCGGGGGCGGCTACTTTTTTCGGCGCGGGAATAGGGGACAAGCCCAGTTCCTTGCGGCGGCGGTTTTCGTAGCAGAGCTGCTCTTTTTCACTCAACGCAGTAAGCGGGAACCGATACTCAGCTCTGTTGTTGGCAGCTTCATCAGCATAGATACAGTCGATTTTCCCGCGCTGAGCAAGCTGCCGAACATATCTAGTGGTACAGCCTTTTATTTCCGCAACTTCTGTTGTTGATAAGTATGTCAATCAGATCTTCTCCTTCCTGTAAGATTTTATCTTGACAAATGTAACGCTCTCTGATATACTTTATTCAGAGCCTTTTTCCAAGCCGCATTGCAGTGTAGCTTGTGGTCGAGCAGGAGCGATGGTGTTGTCGTAATTGGTAGTCGCTTCTGCAGGGGCTCTTTTTTTATGCCTTGAGTCATATATATCTTCACCTCTTTTCGACCTGCCATCATCAGCGCGGGTGGGTCGGTTCCCGCGGACAGGCAGCCCCTTTCGGGGTTGCTTGTTTCGGCTGTTTACTTTATCTTATTAAGTAGTTTGTTGTGCTCCGCTACCATATCCTCGACCAGAGCGGCAGCGGAATTAATCGCCTGCTGTATTTCGTCCAAAACGCTTCTGCAAGTTTCTACACGTTCCTTGGCATCATCAAGATGCCAATTAAAGCTGTCTGTCTGTTCAGCTGACTTTTCCTCAATAACATTTATAGGAGCGTTATCCTCGAACCACGGGAATGCTTTGCAGCAGAAATCCCATTCGGCGTCTTCCTTGTTCGTTCCATATCTGCCGCCGTACACATCGTCACCGTTCTCGGTGATGTTCCATACGACATAAGGATCGGGAGCAGTTTCAGAATAGGCAAGTGCTGTTCCGTTGGCTGTCATCAGAATGGTGTATCCCTGAATAATGTCGCCGTTTTTTATAACGGTGCTTTCTCCGCTGTTAAGTTTGCAGTTTGCGGGATCGTTGAGCCCGTGCCTCACAAGCATGTCGTTAAGGGTGTAGAATTCGTCTTTGGAAATTGCTCCGAGCGTCCTTGCCATTCCTGCTGCTCCACAAACTTTGTAAACAAGGTTACGTTCGTGTGAGTTGAGTGCGTATTTTGCCTGCTTGAGCAGTTCTTCGTACAGTGACATGGTTTCCTCCTCAATCGACGAATGTTCCGCGGGCAAAATCGTAAATTCCGATGTATTCGCCGTTCAGAAACACGTTTGCTCTGCGTTCCGTGGGACAGGTAATGCACAGTTCGCGCATATCCTTATAGCCTAAGTTTTCAAGTGCCGTTTCGATTACGGCGGTTTTTTCTTTCATGCTCACGATATTTTCCTCCCTATCATTTCATCGACGGAGCAGCGGAACAGATCCGCAGCAGCTACCACTATACACATAGGCGGGATTTTGTATCCTGTTTCATAGCTGCTTATCAGCTGCTTGCTAACTCCGAGCCTTTTCGCGACATCTTTCTGCGTCATACCGTTGTTTTCGCGTTTATTGAGCAGAATTTTTCCGAAGTCCATAATTCAAATCTCCTTGCTGTTGATTTTTATTCGGTTTTGTGTTCCAATGTAGTCGATTAACTATGCCTTTCGTGTTACCTATGTGGGATTAAGTATATTATAATAGATAATTATCTAATTTCGTGACATTGCACAAAGATTAAGGCGCAATTATGAGCATTGTTGACAGAATACAGAAGCTAGCAAATGACGCTTGATTATCTATTGCAGTGCTTGAACGTGCTACGGGGTTAAGTAATGGTATAATAAAAAAATGGCAAACTCAAAATCCATCGTGCGACAAAATCATCACTTTAGCCAATTATCTAAACACCACAACAGAATACATTCTTCTCGGAAAAGAAGAGCAGCAGAGTTATTCTGATGATGTTAAATCTCTTATAAAGTTCTATAATCAACTGAAGCCAATAGAAAAGGGAATTGTTCTTGGCAAAACTGAAACCTTTGCCGAACGAGCAGAGCAGCAGAGGAGAGATTCGAAAATCAGCCTAAAAACAAATACCTAAATTTGTACCTAATCAGACTGCTCCGTTCTATGTTGATATATGTGCTCTGCCTGCCAGTGCCGGAACAGGTGTTTATAGTGCAATTTGTTCGTTGAGTTTGCCGCTTAAATATTACACATATTCAATTTATTTTCAATTCAGAAAATTTGCCTAAAGTACGCATCAACCGCACTATAAAGCCGTTTTAACGTTCTATAAAGCTCTATAAAACGTTCCGTTAAAATTCATCGTTTTGTTCCTGCTGTGCCTTTAAAATACCAAAAGCGCGCCGTTTTCATTTGACAACGCACGGCGCACCTCTTTTATTGTTTTCACAATTTTTACGCTTATAAAACGGCTCTGTAAAGCTATTTTAAGGCGTTTTTCGCTTTTTCAAGCCTTTTTTACGCTTATTTTGTTCCTTCTACTCTGCTTGTCAAATAACACTTAACGGTCTTGACGGCGAAAACGCATTCATCCGCAATGACGGTGCATCAGCGGTATATGCAGCAAAAACAGCTGGCATAATAGCAGGAGCGGCGTTCTGATGATACCCGCGGGCAGACGGCGGTGTTTGCGAGTATATCCAACAGGATATTCCTGCGTGGACACGGCTCTGTGCAGGTGATATCCAGCGACTATAAAGAATGCCATTTTAATTTGGTCAGAGCTTGAGGCGGCGCTGACACCGTATCCGACGCCGCTGGTATAGTTACCCTTAACGGCATGCAGGGTGGAGTGCCGTTTTCGGAGATAGTGCTTGACGGCGATATCGTCGTAAAGGAGGTCAAACTGACCGTCTGCGGCAAGAACATGATACTGTGCGGGGGGAGGTAAGAGTTGTCGGCGTAAGACACAGCGCAGCTCTCAGAAAGTTGTGGGGCGAGTTGACCTCGCAGAACGCCGCGCAGGAATAAACAAGGAAAACATTTCAGCAGGAGCATATTATAATGTAAGAATGAGCCCGATGGTGTGTCGGGCTCATTTTTTTCGGCGCGGCGGCCGGGGATTTCAGCACTGTGGCCGGTTGGTTCGGCTGTATGCAGAAGATACTTCTGCTTGTACTGGATGATTTGATGACTAATATAATTCTGCCCCCACCCTTTAACTGCTGTTCGAGATAATTTACATCGGAGCGGGGATGAAGAAATACACAGCAAATTTGTCGGTTTCTGTGGCAAAACTATTGACAAATGACGTGATTTGTTGTAAAATTAGTACATACGAAATTTGTACTTTTCAGGGAGGTTGCTATGGCTCTTGTAAATATGATGGAACGTTTTGTGGATGAAAAACTCGCCGCGATGCTTGCGAACGAGAACTGCTGCAAGTGCGAAAGATGCCTTGAGGATATGAAGGCCATCGCTCTGAACAAGCTTCCCGCAAAGTACGTCAGCACGCACAACGGCGAGCTGTTTTCCAAGCTTGATTCTACAATAAGACAGAATTCCGTTGACCTTAATATCGCGGTGGCTGCCGCTATTGAGGCTGTTTCTAAAAATCCATCCCATAGTTAATATTAAAACACCTTTGGGGTGTTTTAATATTAAATGGCATCGTTTTATCCTTGATGGTCGGAGCGACCGTCATTTTGCCTGCGCAAAACCGGACAAAACGACGCGGGTGGCTGCTTAATGAACACCTTTGGGGTGTTTTAATGTTAAATGGTGGCTGCGTGTCTTTTTGTTGATTTATGGCGCAGGTACATCTGAACACAAAAAATTGCCCCTCGTTTTCACGAGGGGCAAAAATATTTTTAAAGAACCGCAAGTTTCCCGTCGGAAACGCCTATCCTGATGGTATCGCCCTGCTTTACCTTGTCCTCGAGAATTTCCTTTGCGATGAGGGTTTCAAGGTTGCGCTGCATATATCTCTTGAGCGGACGCGCACCGAAGTTCGGGTCGTAGCTTTCGTCAACGATAAGCTGCTTTGCGTCGTCGGTTATTTCAAGACCGAGCTGCTTGTCTTTCAGACGCTTTGCAAGATCCGCCGCCTGCAGGTCGATGATACCGAATATCTCCTGCTTCGTCAGCGGCTTGTAGAATACTATTTCGTCAAGACGGTTGAGGAACTCGGGGCGGAAGCTGCGCTTCAGCAGAGCCTCTACGTTGTCCCTTGCTTCCTGAGAGATGTGGCCGTTTTCGTCGATGCCCTCAAGAATAAACTGAGAGCCGAGGTTCGAGGTGAGTATGATTATCGTGTTCTTGAAGTCCACGGTTCTGCCCTGGCTGTCGGTAACTCTGCCGTCGTCCAGTATCTGCAGAAGCACATTGAATACATCGGGGTGAGCCTTTTCCACCTCGTCGAACAGTACGACGGAGTAAGGCTTCCTGCGGACTGCTTCGGTAAGCTGGCCGCCCTCTTCATATCCGACATATCCTGGAGGCGCGCCTATCAGACGGGACACGTTATGTTTCTCCATATATTCACTCATGTCTATACGGATGATATTGTGCTCGTCATCGAACAGCGCTTCGGCAAGCGCCTTTGCAAGCTCCGTCTTGCCGACGCCCGTAGGACCGAGGAACAGGAACGAACCCAGCGGCTTTCTCGGGTCGTTTATGCCTGCACGGGAGCGCATGATGGCTTCCGTAACGCGGCTTACAGCTTCGTCCTGACCCATTACACGCTTGTGCAGCGTTTCGCCGAGGTGGAGTATTTTCTCGCGCTCGCCCTCGACAAGCTTGGAAACGGGGATACCCGTCCAGCGTGCGACGATACGCGCGATCTCCTCTTCCGTTACCTTGTCGCGCAGGAGGGAATCAGCCTTTGCCTGCTCGGCGAGCTGCTCCTCGTGCTCGAGTTCGGACTGTAATTTCGGAAGTTTACCGTACTGTAACTCCGCCGCCTTGTTGAGGTTGTAATCCAGCTTTGCCTTTTCGATCTCGGCGTTGGTGGTTTCTATTTCCTTACGAAGATCCTGAACCTTGGTTATCGCGGATTTTTCGTTTTCCCACTTTGCTTTCATCGCGGAGAAGCTGTCGCGCTTTTCGGCGAGTTCTTTTCTTATTTCTTCGAGGTGCTCCTGCGAAAGCTTATCGGTTTCCTTGGTAAGGGCGGCTTCCTCGATTTCGAGCTGCATGATGCTTCTCGAGATTTCATCAAGCTCGGCGGGCATGGAGTCCATTTCCGTCCTTATCATCGCGCAGGCTTCGTCCACAAGGTCTATCGCCTTGTCGGGGAGGAATCTGTCGGTGATATATCTGTTGGAGAGCACCGCGGCGGAAATCAGCGCGTTGTCATGTATCTTTACGCCGTGGAATACTTCATAGCGCTCTTTCAGGCCACGCAGTATCGAAATGGTATCCTCGACGGTAGGCTCGTCCACAAGGACTTTCTGGAAACGACGTTCCAGCGCGGGGTCTTTTTCGATGTACTTCGAATATTCATCGAGAGTGGTCGCGCCGATGCAGTGCAGCTCGCCGCGCGCCAGCATAGGCTTCAGCAGGTTGCCCGCGTCCATCGCGCCGCTGGTTTTGCCCGCGCCGACGATAAGGTGAATTTCATCGATGAACAGGATTATCCTGCCCTCGCTCTTCTTTACTT
>CAVIFG010000024.1:10430-14296 GCA_963641955.1 Escherichia coli | reverse complement strand
CGTTAATCGAAGTCACAAATAAGTACGCTGTATATAAACTTGGTCGGCTTAATCCAATGAACTATGCAGATTTGCAGGATTACGAAACTCAAAAACAAACATTGTATAACGACTTCATAAAACACCATAGCCAAAAATAATTACATATGAGGAGGAACCACAAATGTCAAACGGCGGATTAACTGCGAATGGCTCTAAAGACGAAATTATCAATGCTATTGCTGATAAACTCCAGATAGATACGGAAAACGCAGAAAAAGTTTTTGACCTTTTGGAGAATGACGCAAATAGCGGCAATAAAATATTAAGCGACGGGGAATATTTTTATAAGGAAACGGAGATACCCCACCTGCCCAAAGGCACACTTGGTTTTCTGACCCTAAAGCTGAAATACTCAATAAACTTGAAAGCAAGCACTGTATTTATTATCTCTTCATTGATCGACACAAAAATCGGTTTGAACATAACTTCGTTTGGTCTTACAGTTAAGGGATTAAAACAGTTAATTACAAAAATTGACGAAACATCGGGTGCAAAATGTATTATGGCAGAGATTTTAAGAACAAAAGATAAAAAAGCAAACGTTGATATTTTTTCCGAAAACAAAGGCGAATGCGTTAATAACCAGCTCGAATGCTTTTATAAAAATCCAAGCGGAACCTGCAAGTGTACCCAAAATGATGTTAAAAAAATATTAGACGCATTGGAAAACGACGGCGTGTTAAAAAACATTGACGGTTTCTATACCTATTCACCTTTGGGCTATTTATAATATTATTCCGCAAGCGGAATAACCAGCCGATACATATCGGCTTTGGTGGTCTGTTTTTCCAAAATCAAAGAGGGCGCTGAATTACAGTGCCCTCTATTTATTATTTCAGAATTTCTTCGGGAACGACCTCCGCCATCCTCTTGTATCCTGCCTTGCTTGGGTGGAGATGGTCGCCGCTGTCGTATTTCGGGAGCATTCTTGTGGGACGCTCGGGGTCAGCCAGCGCCCTGTCGAAATCAATGCAGCCGTCGATAAGATCCGTGGAGCGTATCCACTCGTTGAACCGCGCCCTTACCTCCTCGCGGAACGGCGCGTAAGTCCTCCAGCCCTCGATGGGAAGCAGCGTGCCGACATACACCTTGTATCCTATCTGACGCGCCTCGCTGATGTAATACTTCATCATCCCGATAAGCTCCTCCGCCGTGGGCATATCGCTCATGGGGCGGAAGGGGTTTACCTCCGTTCCTACAGGGTGGATTATATCGTTTATTCCGTGCTGGATTATCACAGTATCGGCGCCGTCCGTCGGTATCTCGTGGAGAAATCGCTTCTTCCCTTTCAAGCCATAGGACTCGTAGGTGATGCAGCTGTATTCGCGCAGCATTCTTGTGCCGCTCGCCGCGCGGCGGATGACCGCGGTGTGAAGCTTTTCCTCGGTATTGCAGCGCAGGGTCAGATACTCCGGCCAGTCCTGCGCGGTTATGGAATCCCCGTAGCATACCACCGTGCGGTTTTCCTCAGAGGTAAGCACGGAAACATTGCTCAGGAAATATATCATGCTTATGCCGCGCTCTATATCCTTGGGGATAAGCTCGGTTTCGGTCATGTCCCCCATGGCGTAGTATCCCTCCGTAAGAGGGCCGCTCGTAAACACCGCCGAGCGAAGCTGCGTAAAATCCCTGAACCAGAAGCTGACGGTGATAAGGCTCTGCGGCTCGATATCGCAGGCAAGTTCATCGGAAACGGTGTTGCCGCCCGCGCCGATAGTGACCTCTCGCCTGCCGCCAAAGGTAACGGGGTAAAATTTACCCCCGATGAAAACGGTCACGCGGTCGAACGTAACAGGCTCCGTGCCGCAGAAATTATCGAACGTGAGCCTTAAAGCCCTGCCGCCGAACTGAGTATATATCGGATAGCGGAACGTAAGATTTTTGTTGTAGCTTTCGGGGCGGTTCTCGCTGATGGAAATGGCGTTGCCCCATACGCTTGCCCAGTGGTCGTGCATTGTCTTGCCTCTTTCTTCTGTATATTTATATCCGAAAGATATTATATAACCAAAGCGAAAAAAAGTCAATCGGCAGATTGTACAGTTTTTTCGCAAGGCGTATTTTCCCCGTTCTCCGCAGAAAATATACCGTATTCGGCGGCGTTATGTATATGCGCTATTTTGCATATTTATTGCGCAGCCGCGCCATGATATCCTCCACCTCGAAGGAGCTTTTCATGCTCTCGTCCTTATGCACGCCGTCCTGCTCCATCCATCTTGATATGGATGCGTACATATTACCGCCCGTTCTGCCGCTTTTTTCCTGCCATGCATGATAGCGCTGCTCGTAATTGTCAACAGCGGCGGAGCCGTATCTGGAGATAAGTTCTTCTCGGGGATTTGAGGGAGAGGGAGAAGCGGGCGGCGGAGCCGCAATGCATTCGCTTTCCTTTTCTTCGGTTATGTTTACTTCGCTTTCCTTTACTTTACTTGTGGGCGGAATGTATGCAGTTTCGTCCTCGATGTATGCATTTACTTCTTCAATGACGACAGGCGGTGCGGCGTCATTTTCGGCAAAGCATTCCAGCACATATTCGGGTCGGGAGAAAATCTGTCTGCGGCGTTTTGCAACGTTCATAAAGCGCTTTTGTATGCCGTGGGATGTCAGTATGCCGAACTTTTCGAGCATTTCGCCGTCAAATATGCCCTCCCTTACCGCCGCGGCGACAACATTGCGCAGGGTGGCGCTGTCGGCGCCTATCTGCCTTGCAAACAGCAGCGCGGTGCGGTCGTTCCATTCGCAGTAGTAGCCCAGTCCGCCGTATATCTTCTGATAAAGCTTTACGATGATTGCAAAGCCCTCCAGCCCGAATTCCGCCTCTATCATGGGGATCTTGTCGTCGTCGAAATGGCAGTCCAGCGGTACAAAGGGAATTCCGTCAGCCATGTTTATACCTCCTTGTGAAATGACGCGCGGTCATCTCTTATTTTCAAGGGTATGATACCGCCGACGGAACTGCAAATAACTGCAATGTGCGGGAAACCATAAAAAAATCCCGCCCAAAACAGGCGGGATCAATTCAATCTTTCTTAACAGGCACTCTCTTAATAAGTAACGCGGAAACCAGCCCTATCGCCACGCCCGCGGCAATGCCGCTGACGCACAGCACGGGGAGATAATACGCTATCTGCGCGGTGTCCATGACGATGGCGGCAACAAGTATCTGCCCCGCATTGTGAAGTATTCCCCCCACAACGCTGACGCCCACAGTGGAAAACCGCTCCGAGCGTTTCAGCAGTATCATCGCCGTAAGGCTCAGCACCGCCCCCGCAACGCTGTATGCAAGGGTAAGGAAATTCCCGAACAGAATAGCCATCCACAGAATTCTTATCAGCGACACCAGCACGGCTTCCTTCGCGCCGAGCTTATACAGCACGAAAACCACCGCGATGTTCGCAAGTCCCAGCTTTATTCCCGGCACCGCAAACGACAGCGGAATAAGGCTCTCGACATAGGACAGCACCATCGCTATCGCGGCGCAGATACCCATCAGCGCTATGGTCCTTGGTTTGATCTTCATAAAACCTCCTACGCGATGAAATCCACGTCAGCTTCGGCTTCGGATACTATCTTCACCACCAGCTTGTTCGGCAGGCAGACTATCGTTTCGCCGTCGTAGCTTATGCTGTGCTGATTTACGCAGAGCTTGTCGGGGCAGTCGGCGTCGGTCACGTCGGCTTTTCCGTCCTTTATGACCAGCGTGTTGTATCCCGTCGGAGAGGTTATCGTGACGCTTATTTCCTCGTTAAGAGGATACACCGCCGTTTCCTTTCCGTCCTGAACCACCACGGCGTAGCCGCCGCTCTTTTTGCTGAGCTGTATCGCGC
>CAVIFG010000024.1:0-10420 GCA_963641955.1 Escherichia coli | reverse complement strand
GCCGAAAGCAATGCCCGCGGCGGCGAGCAGGCACGCGATAAGTATAATGTCGTTTCTTGTTTTCTTGCTTATTGTCTTCATGCCTGCTTCACCTCCTGTTTATCGAGCCATGTGATATTACTGCGCCTGACTGAAATTTACGCTCTTTATTGCGTGCTTAGGGCAGACTCCGACGCACTCGCCGCAGCCGCTGCATTTAGTGTAGTCGATATGCGCAAGATTATCCTCGACCGTGATTGCGGCGGAGGGGCAGGTCTTTTCGCACTTCTTACAGCCGATGCAGGAAGCCTTGCACTGCTTCATTGCGACGGCGGCCTTTTCCTTGTTGTTGCAGGCAACGACGGTAGCCGCGTCCGCGGGAACAAGGCGGATAACAAAGTTCGGGCAGACCTTTGTGCACTTGCCGCAGCCGGTGCACTTTGCGGGGTCTACGCAGGCAACGCCGTTGTTGTTATAAATCGCGCCCTCGGGACAGGCATTCGCGCAGTCGCCGTAGCCGAGGCAGCCAGATGTGCAGGCCCCGTCGCCGCCGTAGAACAGCTTTGCGCCCGCGCAGGTGGGAATACCCTTGTAATCCTGCTTGCGGGTGGTGTTTTCGCAGGTGCCGTTACAATGCACGAATGCGACCCTTTTGTCAGCCGCTTCTACAGAAACACCGAGCACCTCGCCGAGCTGCTTTGCGGTGCTTTCGCCGCCGGGCACGCAGAGGTTTGCGGGGGCAGTGCCCTCCGCGATAGCCTTTGCATATCCGTCGCAGCCCGTAAAGCCGCAGGCGCCGCAGTTTGCGCCGGGCAGACAGCCGCGCACCTTCTGCTCCTTTTCGTCCACCTTAACGGCAAAGAACTTCGCCGCAATAACGAGGATAAGCGAGCATATAAGCCCTATCGCGACCAGAACTCCGACCGCAACAAGAACCGCCGATAATAACGAATCGTTCATTCTGCAGCCTCCTTACGCAAACAGCTTGTCAACGACGCCCGCAAAGCCCATGAAGCTCATGGATACGATGGAAGCGGCGGCAAGCGTAACGGGAAGTCCCTTGAAGCTCTCGGGGATATTTGCGCTGTCCAGTCTGGAGCGAACTCCCGCAAACAGCACCATAGCCAGCAGGAAGCCAAGGCCGCAGCCGAGGGAGCTTACCATGGACTCAAGGAAGCCGTAGCCGTCCTTGATGTTGTTGATGGTAACGCCGAGAACGGCGCAGTTCGTGGTGATAAGCGGCAGGTACACACCCAGCGACTTGTGCAGAGCGGGGAGGTATTTCTTGAGGATTATCTCAACGAACTGAACCAGCGTTGCGATAACGAGGATGAACACGATGGTCTGAAGATATCCAAGACCGAGGGTGTCCAGAACGTAGGTCTGAATGGGCCATGTTACCGCTGTTGCGACCAGCATTACGAACGTTACCGCAGTGCCCATGCCCGCCGCCTGGTCGAGTTTCTTCGAAACTCCGAGGAACGGGCAGATGCCGAGGAACTTATTAAGAACATAGTTGTTGACGAGCACGCTCGACATAAGTATAACAAGAAGCGCCTTGATAGTATCCATATATTACTTGGCCTCCTTTACATTTTCGGGGTTCTCCGTGCAGGCGGAGCGGGAGGGGCAGCCTGCGCAGCCGAACTCCTTCTTCGCTATTGCCTTGCCCTTGGTTATCTTGTTGACAACTGCGATGAGCACGCCGAATACGAAGAATCCGCCCGCCGCCTGTGTGAAGAACGGGATGGAATAATCCTGCAGGAACGGGATCTTAAATCCGAGGAAGCTGCCGGAACCGAGCACCTCGCGGACGGTACCCATGCAGAACAGCGCGAGGGTAAATCCGCCGCCCATGCCCACGCCGTCCAGCGCGGACTCGAGCACGGTGTGCTTGCTTGCGAACATCTCCGCCCTGCCGAGGATAATGCAGTTAACAACTATCAGCGCGAGATATGTGCCGAGGGCTGTAAACAGGTCGGGCAGGTACGCGTTCATAAGCATCTGTATAATGGTAACAAAGCCCGCGATGATAACAATATAAGCGGGTATGCGCACCTTATCGGGGATAACCTTGCGGAGCGCGGAAATAACGATATTGGAGCAGATAAGAACTATCGCCGCGGCGATGCCCATGCTGAGCGCACGGGACACGGAATCCGTAACGGCAAGGGTCGGGCAGGTTCCGAGAACCAGCACGAATACAGGGTTCTCCTTGATGAAGCCCTTTAACATAATGGAAAGCTTGCTTTCTTTCTCCATATCACTGAGCCTCCTTTACTGCTTCGAATGCTGCTGCCACATCAGCGGCGGCGGTCTTGACGGCGTTTGTCGTGAATGTGCAGCCTGCGATTACGAGAACATCGTCGCCGAGGCTGTCAAGCTCCTGACCGGGATATCTGTCGGTGTAATCCTTCTGGGAAACAACGTCGCCGTAGTACTCGGTTTCGTTGTGCGACATTACCTTGAACTTGGCGATGGTGCCGTTTTCATCGACAATGTAAAGAATGCTTACGGGGCCGCCGAATCCGAAGGTGGATGTCGTCATGGCGTAATATGTCGTGCCCTCGTCGGTGAAGGTGTATGCGCCGTTTACAGAGGACTGAACGCCCTGCGGAACAAGCGTTGTTACTTCGGCTTCCTTGTACATCTTTACGATACGCTTGATGTTCTTCTCGCTTGCGGCTTCGTATGCCTTTGCCGCGGCAGCCTTTGCGGCTTCTACTGCGGAAGCGTCCTCGGAAGCGGAATCATCGAACGACTTGAAGCCAACGTAGTTGCCGAATGCGTCGGTGACATATGCCACCTTATCTACGATCATTGCGTAGCCCGTGCGGTTGGTGCTTACATACAGACCGTCCTCTTCCTCTACCTTGCAGGCGCCTGTGTTGTCGAGGGAGGATGGTAACATCTCGCCGATAGCTTCCGCCGCCATCTGGTCGTCGGACATCTCGCCCGCGGCAACGTCTGCAACCGCAAACAGAGCGGTGTATGCGTCGGTTATGGCATTCTTGAACGCCGTGGAGGAGTAAGTAACTCCCGAAACAAGATCAACGCCCGAAAGCGCGGAATCCTGTCCGATATAGCTTGCGGGGTAATCCGCACCGAAATCCTTGGTTTCTGCGTAGTTTGTGAGAACTACATTCTTGATGATACCGTCGGTGCCGATGCCCACGGTGATACCCATGGGGGATTCGCTGTACTGCGATGTTGTTTCAAGGATAACGACGTAGCCTAAGCCGTTGTTTTCCTTGTAGATGCCCTGTACGGTTTCGGGGGCGTCCTCGGCGGTTTCGAGCTGCTCAAAGCCGTCTGCGCCGGGCAGAGCCTCCGCAAAGGAGCCCTGAACTGCCTTGTTGCTGTTCTCCGCGATGATGGGAGCAGTAACGTAGTTTACTGCGGAAAGAGCCAGCGTAACGACGAGGCATATGGCAACAAGCGCGATAACGCTCTTTACTGAATCATTCATGCCTTGGCACCTCCAAACGGTTTTGTTCTTGTCCATCTCTCAATGTAGGGGGTGAGGATGTTCATAAGCAGGATGGAGAAGGATACGCCCTCGGGGTAGCTTCCGTATACGCGGATAAGCACGGTGATAAGTCCGCAGCCAACGCCGAAGATGACCTTGCCCCATGCTGTGTTCGGGGTGGTGGCGTAGTCGGTCGCCATGAAGAACGCGCCGATGAACAGACCGCCCGAGAGTATCTCAGCCACGGGATCCTGACCCAGAACAAGGGAGAACAGGAACACAGTCGCGATGAAAACAACGGGGGTATGCCATGTGATAACGCCGCGGACGATAAGGTAGATACCGCCTATCAGCAGCGCCAGCGCGCAGGTTTCGCCAAGGGCGCCGCCGCACTTGCCGAGGAACAGGTCAAGATATGTAGGAAGCGTGCCGTCCTGCCCGCTGAGAACTCCCAGCGGAGGTGCACCGGAAACCACGTCGGCGTTCTGCGGGAACACAGCGGCGGTCATTGTGCCGCTGAAAGACAGCAGCAGGAAAATTCTCGCCGTGATGGCGGGGTTCGCGAAGTTCTGACCGATGCCGCCGAACAGGCACTTAACAACGATTATCGCGAAAACCGCGCCGATCGCCGCCTGCCACAGCGGGATGGTGGAGGGAATATTCAGCGCGAGAAGCAGACCGGTTACCGCCGAGGAAAGGTCGCCGACGGTCTGCGGCTTCTTGCAGATAAGATTGAACAGGAATTCGGAAAGCATCGCCGCTATCACACAGGTGAGGATAACGAACAGACTGTTTATTCCGAAAAGAATTACCGACGCAACAGCGGCGGGAAGCAGCGCTATCAGCACATCGAGCATGATGGAGCGCGTTGTGCGGGGCGTGCATATATGCGGAGAAGAAGTAACAGTTAAATTGCTCATTTCTTTCCCTCCTGAGGTTTATAGTTTCTAAGCATGGACTTGGACAGCTTGTTTCTCTGAACAAGGGGCTGTCCCGTCGGACAGACGAATGCACAGCAGCCGCACTCCATGCAGAGGTTTACCTTGAGCTTCTTCAGCTCCTCGCAGTCGCCGTCCCTGAATGCCTTGGAAATGGACACGGGATCGAGGTGCAGCGGGCAGTGAGCCACGCAGCTTCCGCAGCGGATGCAGGCGGTCTGCTTCTTGGGCTGGGCGTCCTTTGCGTTCATGGCAATGATCGCATTGGTGTTCTTGAGGATGGGGCAGTCGGTATTCGGCACGGCAATACCCATCATGGGGCCGCCGTAGAGTATCTTGCCGGGCTCCTCGCTGAAACCGCCGCAGAAGTCGATAAGGTCGCCGATGGATGTTCCGATGGGAACGATAACGTTCTGCGGGTTCTTTATCGCGCTGCCGTCAACGGTAACGCACTTCTCGACCAGCGGCATACCAGTCCTGCAGTATTTCGCAAGGCACGCAAGCGTTGTGCAGTTGAGAACCACCGCGCCCGCGTCCAGCGGAAGCTTGCCCTCGGGAACGACCGCGCCGGTGGTGTGGTATATAAGAACTTTCTCGCCGCCCTGCGGATACAGGCTCGGGAGCGGCTTTACGGTAACGCAGGGGTCAGCGGCGGCGATCTCGTTCATCTTCGCGATGCACTCGGGCTTGTTCTTTTCGATACCGATGATGATGTTCTTTACCTTGAGGAATTCTTCCAGCAGCGCGAAGCCCTCTTTCATCCAGTCGGCTTCGTCGAGCATGGTTCTGGTGTCGCTGGTGATATACGGCTCGCACTCGGCGCCGTTGATAACGACAGCTTTTATGCGGGACAGATCATCTATCTTCAGCTTCACCGCGGTGGGAAATCCCGCGCCGCCAAGGCCTACAAGGCCGCTGTCGCGGACTGCATTGATGAAATCCTCGTAGGTTTCGAGCTTCGGGGGCTTTACTGCCTCGGATACCTTCATCTCGCCGTCGGATTCGATGGTGATGGCATTCACGTTGTTTCCCGAGCTTACAAGGATGGTGTCGATCTTCTTTACCGTACCGGAAACGCTCGCGTGGACAGGGGCGCTTACAAATCCGCCTGCGGTCGCGATAACATCGCCGATATCAACATGATCCCCCACCTTTACGGCGGGAACGGCAGGCGCGCCGATATGCATCACGACGGGTATCGTGACGGACTTCGGTGCGGGCATCTTTACTGCCGCCATCTGCGCGGTGTTTTTCCTGTGCGGAACGTGCGCGCCTTTAAGCTTGAATAGTGGCATTTAATATTACCTCACATTCACAATTATTTATGATCGCAGCCCTTTTGTCGAAAAAGGCATACTATTATTAGTATATATCAAAAGAGGTGCATTGTCAACACCTCTCGTGATTATTTTTGCGTTTAACAAAATATTCCGTGCTGTCAGTCTATGATAAGTTCCGAAAAGCCGTCGGTGCATTCGTAGCTTCCGTCGGAATAAACCCAGATAGCCTCAACGCCGCCTATTTTCTCCAGCAGCGCCCTGCCCTCGGAAACGGGCATATTGAACAGCGCCGTGGAAAGCGCGTCCGCCTTTCCGCTGTCGTTGCAGAGGATGGATACCGCGTCGAAATAATTCAGCGGCATGAGCGTGTTGGGGTCGATGATGTGGTGGTAGCGCACGCCGTCGACGTAGTAATAGCGCTGATAGTTTCCGCTGGTCACCAGCGCGGCGCCGTTAAGCTTCAGGCGGACGATATACGGCTGCTCGGAGGATGTATCGGGGTTCTGTATCCCTGCCGCCCAGTCGGAGTCGGCGCTTTTCGTGCCGATGGTGCGGACGTTACCGCCGATGTTAAGGCTGTATCCGTCGGTCACTCCCCTGCTCATAAGCAGCTCCGCGGCGCGCTCGGCGGCGTAGCCCTTTGCCACCGCGCCGAGGTCAAGGGACATCTCCGGGTCGGCAAGATACACCGTCCCCGCTTCCCTGTCGATGACGAGGTCGTCAATGCTGCAATGCTGCGAAGCCTCGGTGAGGTCGTCCATGGAGGGGAGCTGCGCCTTTTCGGGGTCGTCTATGCCCTGCTCGCGGTATTTGTGCCAGATGGACAGCACGCTTCCCAGCGCGATATCACACATCCCGTCGGTGGTGGTGTACATTTCCTTTGAAAACTCCAGCAGGTCGATAAGCTTTTCGTCCACCTTTACAGGCTCCTTGCCCGCGCTGCGGTTGATGGTGCGGACATTGTTCACGCCCGTGTATTCATGGTATATGTCCGTAAGCTGATGGTATTCCTCCAGCAGGGCATACACCTCCTCGCAGTTCTGCGTGAATGTTTCCTCGTTTTCCTCGTAGCCGACTATCTGCGTCGCCGTGTCGAAAAATTCAAGATACGCCTTGGTATACCTTGTTTTCTCGCGCTGCGCGGCGCAGGCGGAAAGGTTTATGGCAGCGGCAACCGCAAGGCACGCGGCAGCAGCTTTCTTGACCATGCTTTTGTACATCAAAAAACTCCTATTCAAGTCAAAAAGATGAGAGGCAATATACCCCTCATCTTCTTGCGTCATATCAAAACTGTCAGCCGTGCCGATTATCAGCCTGCAAGACCCATAGCCTTAACAACTGTGTCGATCATGCCGCCAACGCTCATTGTGCAGCCGGCCAGCAGAGTTTCATCGGTTGTTACAACGTGACCGTTATCTGTGGTTTCTGTGGGGATAGCGGAGATCTCGTCAGCAGTCTTGCCTGTTACGAATGTCTCGAATGCCTGATCCTGCTCGAACCACTCAGCGGAGATGCCGGATACGCCTCTCATGCCGTACTCGTCCTTCTTCTCTCTCTTGGTCTTGATCTCAGCGGAAGTATCGGATGTGATCTCGCCTTCCTCGTCGAATGTTACCTTGGGCTGAACCTCATCGTAGCATACTGCTGCGAGCTTGCCGTCGTTGTCAACTGCAACTGCTGCGAAAGAAGTGTACATAGCTGCTGTGCCGTCCTCGCCGTCCTCAGCGGAAGCTGTAGCGGAATCAACGGAAGTTTCGCAGGTCAGTGCGAGCTTAGCGTCGCCGGTGAAATCAGCTGCGCTGTCGTCGTTGCAAGCCTTTACGGTAGCGTCGATGAATGCGCTGATGCTCATTGTGCAGCCTGCCAGCAGAGTTTCGTCGGCAGCAACTACACCGTGCTCGTTGGTCTCTACAGGGATAGCAGCAACGTCGTCAGCGGTCATGCCTACAACATAAGCCTCGAAAGCCTCAGCCTGCTCGTACCACTCCTTGCCGATACCGGAAGCGGCCTTCATGCCGTATTCCTCAAGCTTCTCCTTCTTGCTCTTGAAAGTCATGGAAGCTGCGTCCTCGGGAACTTCGCCGTCGGTGATGTCCATCTTGTTCTGTGCAACATCGATGGAGCAGGAAACGATCTTTCCGTCTGCGTCAAGGATAACGGCAGCAACGGTAGCGTCTACCTGTGCATTGCCTGCAGCAGAGGATGCGATGGATGTGCTTACGCCCATGCCGAGCTTGTGTGCGGACGCGTCAGCGGAACCGTTGTCGGTGCTCTCTGTGCTGTCCTCGGAAGCAGCGTCGCTGCTCTCGTCTGCGGTGCTCTCGCTGCTGTTGTCAGCAACGCTGTCGCTGCTTACATCGGATGTGCTCTCGCTGCTTGTGCCGTTGTTTGCACAGCCTGCAAGGCTTACTACCATGGCAGCTGCCATCATAGTTGCAATAAACTTCTTCATAATTCTTCCTCCTGAATACATTACAGCATTGCGCTGTATTTTGCACTCCGATTTATTGAAGTGCATATCTGCTCGAGGTTTGTGCGGGAACATCAATTTCTGCCCGCACTCCTTAGGCTACAGACCATTTTACTATAAAAATCCGCGAAGGTCAAGATGTTTGCGCAGGATAACTCGCAAATTTGTGATTTAAGGCGATTAAGATAACGTTTTCACGGGCGGTTTTTATGCACATTGCACAACAAGAAAAAGCCGTTTTGCACAAAAATTCCAAATGCAAAACGGCAATTTTCAATTTATCATACTAATTACACAAAAACAAATTCCGTATCGTCAGATGCCGTTCGCCTCGGAAAGAGTGATACCGTTTTTGCCGAGGGGCACGGCGTGGTCAAGCCCGACGAACTTTCCGTTTTCCTGCCAGAGGACTTCCTTTACAAAGGCGTATTTTTCCTCGTCCCATGTGGTGAAATCATCCAGCACCAGCCCGCCGGTATCGCCGGAATTCGCGTTGAAGCACCAGAACGTGTGGTTCAGCTTGTTTTCCTTGATAAGCTGCCGCATATAGGTCATCCATGTGAGGTTAGGCTCCTGCATGAATCCGCCCCACTCGCCTATCAGAAGCGGCGCGGTGTTGCTTTCGTGGATGTAGAACCAGTTGTCCCGCCAGCAGTCTTTCATCAGGCTGTCGAATGTATAGCCGCCCTGGAACCACGGCTGCGCGTAAACTGCGGGGCCGTAGTCGTGCGGGGAATACACCAGCTTGTTCTGATACTTCCCGAGGTCAACGGGATAATCCTTTACGCCGCGGAGATTTCCGCCCCACCAGTTGAAATAGTAGTCGTCATCGTTGGTGGAATGATAGTCGGAGTTGGAGGACAGGTTTTTCGGGTATATTTCGGTGCCCTCCACCATGATAAGCACGTTCGGATTTTTCGCGAGGACCCTCGCCGCCGCGGTTTCGGCGACGTGCTTCCAGTTGTTTGCGGAGGTGGAATCGTTCCATATCGCCGCGGAGCTTCCCTCATACGGCTTGCCGTGGGGCTCGTTTTTGAGGTCAAAGGCGATTATCGTGTCGTTGTCCTTGTATCTCTCCGCCATCCATTCGAGGGCGGAATAGTAATCCTCCGCCGAAATCTTCGAGGTGTACCACAGGTTCACGGTATGACCCGAAGCGTTGGTTTCCGCGCTGTGTATGTCGGGCATTACCTTTATTCCGTTTTCCTCCGCCAGCTTTAAGAAATAGTCGAATATTTCAAGGCTGTTCATGCCGTTGAGGTCGGGGTTGAGGGCGTTGTTGTAATTCGCCTTGGGATACTCCCCCGCCGCCCACTGATTTATAAGCTCCGCGGACATCGGCACGCGTATCAGATTAAATCCGTGGTCTGCGATGGCAACTACCGAGGACTTCAGCTCGCTGTTCCACAGCCCGTCAAATGTGTTGGTGCCCGTGTTGTAGCCGAACCAGTTCACACCCGTCAGCCACACTCGCTTTCCTTCCTTGTCGACGATGCGGTTTCCGTCGGTGTAGAGCCAGTCGTCGCCCTGCACCGCCTTGTCCGTCCGTTCGAGAAGCACGCTCACGTCCGCAGGGACAGCCTGCTCGTTATTTGCGTTCTGACCGCCATTGTTTCCGCCGCTGTTCTGGTTATTCTGGTCTACATTTCCCGCGCGGACAGTGCACTCAATTCCGTTCAGCCGTGCGCTGTCCACCGTGAATGATGACTCCGTGCCGAGGTTGCACCCCACCACGACATTCCCGCCGACGCCTATATCCCCGTTGTACTCGGCGTTGGTGATGGTAAGGGTGTTTCCGCTTACGGTATATGTACCGTTCCAGCCGTCGCAGGATCTCAGCCCGTTTATATCCAGCACCAGTTCCCAGCCGTTTATGCTGCTGTCGGTGTTGTTGGTTATCCCGAACTGAACGCCGTACATCATCGCGTCGGCGGCTTCCCACGAATTGTCGACGGAATATTCCAGCAGGATGCCGCTTTCGGCGGGCTGAGTATTCTCGCCGGAGGTGCTTTCGGTCTGCGCGGAGGAATTATCCGTGGATGTCGGCGCGTCGGCAGATGTGCTCTGAGAAACATCATCGGAGGAAGCGATTTCCGAAGCGGCGGGGACGCTTTCGTTCGGCGTGCGGTTTATGTTCGTGATTATAAGCGCGGCGGCAAGCCCCGCGATAACAACGCCCATCGCAATGAACGCTGCAATGACGCCCTTGCCGGGTTTCTTCTTTTCGGGCGTATCGTTGGTGTTGTTTTGATTATCCATCGTAACGGCTCCTTTAACTGTTATT
>CAVIFG010000023.1:10078-14561 GCA_963641955.1 Escherichia coli | reverse complement strand
TGTTGCTTGTGGGGGAAAACTCTTGTTTTCCCCCACACCCCTTTAGCGCTTTTTTGTCGTTTAAACTAGAATTAATTCGTACTCACTTTACCACAACGTTTTCTCAACTATTATTGTGAGGGGTATTTCGCCACTGCGGTGGCGACGAGGGCGCCGGTCTGTCGGTCAACCCCCTCTGTCGCTTCGCGACACCTCCCCCATGGGGAGATCACCCCTTGACCGCGTGATTGTGCCCCACAAAGACGAAACGTTGACCGCAACCCTACGCCGCGCCAATCTCACCCATGCACCGCGTCAGTCATGCTCTTAACATAATCATAAATATGCGGAGCCGCATCCTCGCCGTACTGCGCTACCAGCTTCACGATAGCGCTTCCCACGATAACGCCATCGGCAAGCCCCGACATCTCCTTCGCCTGCTCGGGCGTACTGATACCAAAGCCTATCGCCGCAGGAACGTGCTCGAACTGCTTTACCGTTTTCATTATCGAAGCAAGGTCGGTCTTTATCTCGCTGCGCACGCCCGTAACGCCCATCGACGAAACTATATAAATAAATCCCTCCGCGTCCGCCGCGATGGTCTTTATGCGCTCCTCGCTGGTCGGCGCGATAAGCGAAATAACAGATACTCCGTACTTCTTCGCGACATTCGCCGCCTCCGCCTTTTCCTCAAACGGAAGATCCGGGCAGATAAGCCCGTCCACGCCGATGGCTTCGCACCGCGCGAAAAACCTGTCATACCCATACTTGAACACAGGGTTCAGATATGTCATGAACACCAGCGGGATATCCGTTTCCTTGCGAACTTTCTCCGCTAGCTCAAATGCGCGGTCGGTGGTCATTCCGTTGGAAAGCGCACGGATGTTCGCTTCCTGAATTACAGGGCCTTCCGCGATGGGGTCGCTGAACGGAATGCCTATCTCTATGAGATCAGCCCCCGCCTTTATCGCCGCCATTATATTGTTGAAGCTTGCTTCAAACGTCGGATCCCCCGCGGTAAGGAAGCCGATAAACGCCTTTTTGTTCTCGAATGCATTCTTTATCTTATTCATGCAGATCCACCCCTCTGTATCTTGCGATAGCCGCAACGTCCTTATCTCCTCTTCCCGACAGACAGCAGATTATGATGTCGTCCTTGCTCATCGTGGGAGCTATCTTCATCAGATGCGCTACTGCGTGCGCGCTCTCTATCGCGCAGATTATGCCCTCTGTGCGGGCGATGTACTCGAACGCGTTAACCGCTTCGTCGTCGGTAACGGGAACATACTCCGCCCTGCCTATCTCGTGGAGATATGCGTGCTCAGGGCCTATTCCGGGGTAATCGAGTCCCGCGGAAATGGAGTAAACAGGGGCTATCTGTCCGTACTTATTCTGGCAGAACAGCGACTTCATCCCATGGAATACACCCAGCGTGCCCGTTGCGATGGTCGCTGCGGTTTCGCCGGTGTCAACGCCGCGTCCCGCAGCTTCGCAGCCGATAAGCCTTACATCCTTATCGTTGATGAAGTTGTAGAACATACCCATCGCGTTGGAGCCGCCGCCAACGCACGCCATAACTGCGGTAGGCAGCCTGCCCTCTTTTTCGAGGATCTGCTCGCGTGCTTCCTTGGAGATAACGCTCTGGAAATCGCGCACTATCATCGGGAACGGATGCGGCCCCATTACCGAACCGAGGACATACAGCGTGTCGTCCACGCGGGTCGTCCAGTCGCGCATTGCCTCGTTTACGGCGTCCTTTAAGGTCATTGTGCCCGTTGTTACGGGGTGGACTTTCGCGCCGAGAAGCTCCATGCGGTAAACATTCAGCGCCTGACGTATCGTGTCCTCCTTGCCCATGAATATTTCGCACTCAAGCCCCATCAGCGCCGCTGCGGTCGCCGCCGCAACGCCGTGCTGACCCGCGCCGGTTTCCGCGATGATACGGGTCTTGCCCATCTTCTTCGCAAGCAGGCACTGACCGAGCACGTTGTTTATCTTGTGCGAGCCCGTGTGGTTCAGATCCTCGCGCTTGAAATAAATCTTCGCGCCGCCGAGGTCCTTTGTCATTTTGTCCGCATAATACAGCAGCGAGGGTCTGCCCGCATACTCGCGGTTGAGCTTGTCCAGCTCCTCGATGAAGTCCTTGTCGTGGGAGTAGTGCTCGTATGCCTCCTCCAGCTTATGTATCTCGTTCATGAGCGTTTCGGGGATGTACTGCCCGCCGAAATCGCCGTATCTTCCTTTAGCCATTGCGATACTTCCTTTCCTTAGTTATTGCGTATATTCTTAACTGCTGCGAGAATTTTTTCTCTGTCCTTTACCCTGTCCGTTTCTATTCCGCTGCTGAGGTCAACGCCGTAAGGGCGTATCCTCTCCGCCGCCCCCGCGATGTTTTCTGGGGTAAGTCCCCCCGCGAGGAAAAACGGCTTCTTTATTTGCGACGGGTCGACCAGCGCATGGTCGAACATCACGCCCGAGCCCGTGCCGCCGTCCAGCAGGAGAAAATCCACATCCAGTTCATCCGCGCGGATTATGTCCTCCCGGGAGGTCACTTTCACCGCCTTGATAAGCGGCGCGGATGTCAGCTTCCGAAGCCGCGCGATGTACTCGGCGTCCTCGCTTCCGTGAAGCTGAAGTATATCCGCCGCGCCCTCGTTCGCGAACCTTGCGAATTCCTCCGGCGGGGCGTTCACCGAAACCGCCACGGATCTTATCCGCCCGTCCAGCCTTGATTTAAGCTGCTTCGCGGTTTCAAGGTCTATGTTGCGGTGGCTCTTCGGAAACATGACGATAAACCCGATGTAATCCGGCAGCGCCCCGTTTACATAATCAATGTCGCACCCGCGGAACATCCCGCAGAGCTTTATCTTAACGCCGCTCACAGCGCGCGACCTCTCAGGGTATCAAGGGCGGCTTTCTTGTCCCGCTCCCGCATGAGCGTTTCGCCTATCAGCACGGCGTTAACGCCGCCGCGGCGCAGGTTTTCGATATCCTCGGGGGTCTTTATGCCGCTTTCGGATACGAATATCTTTTCCGCAGGGACAAGCTTTCTCAGCCGCGAGGAGTTGTTGATATCCACCGTGAAAGTGCGCAGGTCGCGGTTGTTAACGCCGATTATCTCCGCGCCGCTTTCCAGCGCCATATTCACCTCGGCTTCGTCGTGCGCTTCCACCAGCGCGGAAAGCCCCAGCGAATGCGCGATTTCAAGGTACTCCTTTAACTGCGCGGGGGAAAGTATCGCGCAGATAAGCAGTACCGCCGCCGCGCCGAGGGTCTTTGCTTCGTATATCATGTACTCGCTCACCGTGAAGTCCTTGCGCAGCACGGGGATATTCACCGCCGCGCTTATTTCGCGGAGATATGTGTTGCTGCCCTTGAACCAGTACGGCTCCGTAAGGCAGGATATCGCCGCCGCCCCCGCCGCTTCGTATTCCCGCGCGATGTCGAGGTACGGGAAATCCTCTGCGATTACGCCCTTGGACGGGGATGCTTTCTTCACCTCGCAGATGAAGCTAAGTTCACTACCCGCCAGCGCTTTCCTGAACGGAAAGCCCGTGTTCTTGTCCAGCCGCTCCGCCGCCGCGCGCATTTCGGAAAGGGTAACTTCCGCTTCGTGCTCGGCTACGCGCTGTTTTGTCTTTTCGGCAATTTCGTCAAGGATCATTTATCCACCTCGTTGGAGATCTTTATGTATTTCTCGAGGGTGTTCATCGCCGCGCCGCTGTCGATAAGCTCCGCCGCGCGCTTTATGCCCTCTTCCATGGTGCTCCCAAGGCTGAGGTGAAGCGCCGCGCCCGCATTCAGCAGCACTGCATTTCTGCCCGCGCCCTTTGCGCCGCCGAGGATATCCCTCGCAAGCTTCGCATTCACGGAGGGGTCGCCGCCCTTTAATTCAGAAATATCATGGCGCTCCAGCCCGAACTGTTCGGGGGTGATGGTGTACTTCCTGAACTCGCCGTTTTCGAACTCAACCACGGAAGTCGGTGCGCCTACGGATATCTCGTCCAGCCCGTCCTGACCGTAAACCGCCATTCCGCGCTTTACGCCAAGCTTCGAGAGCACCTTTGCCATCGGCTCCGCAAGCTCCTCCTTGTATACGCCGAGAAGCTGCACATCCGCGTGCGCGGGGTTTGTAAGCGGCCCGAGGATATTGAACACCGTCGGAATGCCGATCTCTTTTCTTACGGGGCCGACATACTTCATCGCGCTGTGATATCTCTGCGCGAACATAAAGCACATCCCCACTTCGTCGAGAAGCTTCGCGCATCCCTCGGGGCTTACGGAGATATTCACGCCCAGCGCTTCAAGGCAGTCCGCCGTGCCGCACTTTGAGGAAGCCGCGCGGTTGCCATGCTTCGCTATCTTAACGCCGCCCGCCGCGCATACAAGTCCAGAAATGGTGGAAACGTTGATGGACTGCGCTCCGTCGCCGCCCGTGCCGACTATCTCGGTGATGCTTCCGTTGTAGTTCACCCTCTCGGCACAGTCGCGCATTACATAGGCG
>CAVIFG010000023.1:0-10068 GCA_963641955.1 Escherichia coli | reverse complement strand
GCTGGCGGTTATCTCGTCCACGGTTTCGCCCTTGATATGCAGCGCCGTAAGGTACGCCGCGGTCTGCGCCGCAGTTGTTGTGCCTGTCATTATTTCGCTGGTAACTTCCGCGGCTTCATCGTAAGTAAGGTTTTCGCCCGCAGATATTTTAATTATAGCATCTTTGATCATCTTTTTAAACCTCAATTCTTAAAAAATTTTCTGCCATCTGTCTGCCGTGTTTTGTAAGTATGCTCTCTGGGTGGAACTGCACGCCGTATATCGGGTAGTCCTTATGTTCCACCGCCATTATCTCGCCGTCGTCCGTGCGGGCGGTTATCTTCAGGCACTCGGGGAATCCCTCCTCGCTTGCCGCAAGGGAGTGATACCGCGCAACCTCGCAGGTATCGTCCATGCCCTTGAACAACGCGGAATTCGTGTCCAGCTTGGTAACGGATTTCTTTCCGTGCATAAGCTTCTTCGCATATGTGACCTCCGCGCCGAACGCTTCGCATATCGCCTGATGTCCCAGGCACACACCGAGGATCGGTATCTTTCCTGCCGCCGCCTTTATAACGTCCTCGCAGACGCCCGCGTCGGCGGGTCTGCCGGGGCCGGGGCTTACGATGATGTGCGAGGGCTTCAGCGCGAGAATTTCCTCCACCGTAAGTTCGTCGTTTCTTATAACCTTTATATCGGGGTCAATGCCGCCGATAAGCTGAAACAGGTTGTAGGAAAAGCTGTCGTAGTTGTCTATCAGAAGTATCATAAGTCATCCTCCTGTGAAAGCGTAAGCGCGTTCATGACCGCCTTTGCTTTGTTGATGCACTCGTTGTATTCGTTCTCGGGAACGCTGTCCGCAACTATTCCCGCGCCGGAGCGGACGAATATCCTGCCGTTTTTCTTGAACGCAAGGCGTATCGCAATGCAGGTGTCAAGGTTTCCGCGGAAATCTATGTAGCCTATCGCGCCGCCGTAGATGCCGCGCTTGTTGTTTTCAAGCTCGTTGATTATCTCGCAGGCTCTTATCTTCGGCGCACCCGAAAGCGTGCCCGCAGGCAGAACCGCGTCGACGGCGTCCAGAGCGTGCTTGCTGTCGAGTATCTCGCCGCGCACCGTCGAGCCGATGTGCATAACGTGCGAATACCGCTCGATGGACATATATTTTTCAACCTCCACCGTGCCGAATTTGGATATCTTCCCGAGGTCGTTTCTTCCGAGGTCGACCAGCATATTGTGCTCGGAAAGCTCCTTTTCGTCCGCGAGGAGCTCCTTTTCAAGCGCCTTGTCGAGTTCGTCTGTGGCGCCGCGGGGTCTTGTGCCCGCAAGGGGGAATGTGTGTAGTATCCCGTTTTCAAGCTTCACCAGTGTTTCGGGGGAAGCGCCCGCGACCTCCATATCGTCGCTGGAGAAGAAGAACATATACGGCGAGGGGTTTGTCGCGCGGAGGACTCTGTATGCGTCCAGCAGGCTGCCCTCGAAATCCGCGTCCAGTCGGTTGGAAAGAACGACTTGGAATATATCGCCCTCGTAAATGTAATGCTTCGCCTTTTCGACCATCGAGCAATACTGCTCTTTGTTGAACAGCGGTCTGAAATCGCTGGTGAGGTGCGCTTTCTTTTCCTCGGCGGGCTTGCCGTGTCGGATTAGATCCGCCATTTCCGCGAGCTTCTTTTCCGCTTCGGGATATTCCGCGTCGATGTTGTCGGCGTTTATGTTGGTGATAAGCACTATCTTCTGATGGATGTTATCGAACGCGATAACCTGCTTGAAAAGCATGAGGTCTACGTCCTTGAAATTTTCCTCGTCCTTTGCGTCCAGCTTTAAGCAAGGCTCGCTGTACTTGATGTAGTCGTAGCTGAAATATCCTACCAGACCGCCCGTAAAACTCGGGAAGCCCTCCAGCTTCGGGGAGCGGTAGCGGCTCATCATCTCGCGGATGTAATCGGCGGGGTGCTTTGTTTCACGGGTCTCCGTTTCGCCGGTGCGAACGTTCTTCACCGTCATCATTCCGTCAAGGCAGGTTATCTCAAGCTCGGGGTCATATCCGAGGAACGTGTATCTGCCCCATTTTTCCTGATTTTCAACGCTCTCGAGGATGTAGCAGTGGCGGCTTACATTCTTGAGTATCCGCAGCACCTCGATGGGGGTCTTGATATCCGAAAGAATTTCACGGCAGACGGGGATAAGGCTGTAGCCCGTCAGCGCTTTTGCTTCTTCAACAGTGGGTCTTAACATTGTTTTTTCTCCTTTCGCATTCCTCATGGAAAAACAAAAACTCCGCCCCAATTCGGAACATAATTCTGTTCCGAATAAGGACGGAGTATAAATTCTACACCGCGTTGCCACCTTAATTCACGGCATTCCTGCCGCACACTCGATAGATACATACATATCCCTGCGGTTAACGCTCGCACAACGTCGCGGAATACTCGGCAGATATAAAAACCGCCTTTGACCGCGCCCTCGGTGGTCCATTTAATGAACTGCGTTCCGCGGTACTCTCAGCAACGACCGCTCTCTGTGGGTGCACATACCATTTTTATCTCCACTTCAATGGTTTAAAAGGGCATATTCAATTTTTGTAATTTCATATTATCACAAAAAACCGACTTTGTCAATAGTTTTTTTGCAATTTCCCGAAATTTTTCTTTCAGACGCTTGCCTGTCTGCTGTTGATAAGCTCGGCGTAGAAGCCGTTCTTTTCCATCAGCTCGTCGTGCGTGCCCTGCTCTACGATGTGGCCGGACTTCATTACAAGTATGCAGTCCGCCTCGCGGATGGTGGAAAGTCTGTGCGCAACAACGAAGCTCGTTCTTCCCTTCATCATGCGGTCGAACGCGCTCTGGATGCGCATTTCCGTGCGGGTATCTATCGAGGATGTCGCTTCGTCGAGGATAAGCATGGGCGGGAGGGACAGCATAATTCTCGCGATGCTGAGGAGCTGGCGCTGACCCTGCGAAAGATCGCCGTCGTTGGTGATAACCGTGTCATAGCCCTGCGGCAGGCGCTTTATAAAGCTGTGCGCGTGCGCCGCCTTTGCCGCCTCTATGACTTCGTCAAGCGTTGCGTCGGGCTTGCCGTAGGAGATGTTCTCGCGGACGGTGCCCTTGAACACCCATGTTTCCTGAAGCACGATACCGAAGTTGGAGCGCAGGCTGTTTCTTGTGAGGGAATTTATCGGCTCGCCGCTTACGCGTATCTCGCCGCCGACAACGTCGTAAAATCTCATCAGCAGGTTGATAAGCGTGGTCTTGCCGCAGCCCGTGGGGCCTACGATGGCGATGTGCTGGCCGCTCCTTACGGAGAGGTTGAGGTTCTCGATAAGCGGCTTTTCGGGCAGGTAGGAGAAGCTTACGTTGTCAAGCTCTACCCTGCCGTCGCAGTGGTCGAGCACCTTGGAGTTCTCGTCGGAGCTTTCGGGCTGCTCGTCTATCATCGCGAATATTCTCGAAGCGGAAGCAAGCGCGTTCTGAAGCTCGGTGATAACGCCAGAAATTTCGTTGAACGGCTTGGTGTACTGGTTCGCGTACTGCAGGAAGCAGGAAAGGTCGCCGACGGTAAATCCGCCCGCCGCAGCCTTCGCAACATTCAGTGCGCCGAACACGCCAACGCCCGCATATACAAGGGAGTTTACAAATCTTGTGCTGGGGTTTGTCAGCGCGGAATAGAACTGCGCGCGTCTGCCGCAGACGTTCAGCCGCTCGTTTATCTCGCCGAATTCCTCCTCGGCGTGCTTTTCATATCCGAAAGCCTTTACAAGGCGCTGACCGCCGATGTGCTCGTCGATATAGCCCGTAAGCTCGCCCTTTATCTTGGACTGCTCGCGGAACTTGTTGAAGCAGAGCTTGGAAATTATCGCCGCCACCGCAAAGGACAGCGGTGTTATGCAGACAACTACCAGCGTTATCTGCCAGTTCAGCATAACCATAAAGCACAGCGTACCGATGATGGTGACTATGCCCGTAAAGAACTGCTGAAATCCCTGTAACAGACCGTCCGAAACGGCGTCTACATCGTTTACTACGCGGCTGATTATATCGCCGTGCGCGTTTACGTCAATATAGGACAGCGGCAGCTTCTGCAGGTGCGAGAATGCGTCGGTGCGGAGCGCCTTAACTGTCTTGTGGGTTATCTTGTTGGTCGCGAAATACATCAGCCACTGGAGCAGCGCGACCACGGGAATAAGCACGCCGATGGATATCAGCACGGGATACATCCTGTCGAAATCCACCCCGCTGTCGGAAATGCAGTCCACCGCACGGCCTATGAGGACAGTCGTATACAGCGACAGCAGAACGCTTCCCGCCGCGCAGATTATCGAAAGCACCACAAGCCCCATCTGCGGCTTTACATAGCGGAGAATGCGTCCGAGGGAACCCTTTGTGTTCTTTTTGTTTTTCATGATCATCCCTCCGCTTTCTGTTCGAGCAGCTCCTGCTCGGTGTATTGTGTAAGGCATATCTCATAATATACGGGGCAGTTTTTCAGCAGCTCCGCATGGGTGCCTATTCCCACTGCCTTGCCGTCGTCAAGAACGATTATCTTGTCGGCGCGGCGGATGGAATTTGCACGCTGGGATACTATCACGGTGGTCATGCCGTCGAGTTCCTTTATCGCCGCGCGGAGTTTCGCGTCGGTGGCGTAGTCCAGCGCGCTGGAGCTGTCGTCGAGAATAAGTATCTCGGGTGAGCCAGCCAGCGCACGCGCTATCGCAAGGCGCTGCTTCTGACCGCCGGAGAGGTTCTTGCCGCCCTGAAGAATGCGGCTGTCGAGTCCGTCGTCAAGGTTGTCGGTGAACTCCTTCGCCTGCGCGCAGGCAAGGGCGCTCTGAATCTGCTCGTCCGAGATATTCTCGCGACCCATGGTCATGTTCTCGCGGAGGGTGCCGCTGAGCAGCTCGGTTTTCTGCGGAACTATTCCGATAATGCTCCTGAGCTGGCTGTCTGTGAAATCACGCACATCCGCGCCGTATATCTTCACCGCGCCGCCGTCGCAGTCGTAGAAGCGGCAGAGCAGGTTCACCAGCGTGGATTTACCCGAACCCGTGCCGCCGATGATACCAAGGGTCTGCCCCTTGCTGAGAGAGAACGAAAGATCCTCCAGCGACTTTTCGCCGCCGATGTAGGAGAAATCAACGTTGTCAAATTCGATGGCGGGAGCGTTCCTGTCAAGCTCCGCGGGGGTATCCGCGCCGACAACGGAGGGCTTTGTATCGAAAATTTCGTTTATTCTCGCGGAGGAAGCCGCAGCCTTTGTAAAGATGGTAACAAGGTTCGCAACGACCACCAGCGCAAGGGATATCTGCGTCATGTAGTTTACAAGCGCGATAACCTTACCCTGCGTCAGCCCGTCTATACCGAGGTCAACGGAAGAGCCGCCCAGCCATACGATAAGCAGATACGCAACGTTCACGACAATGAATATCGCGGGGTTAAGAAGCGCGTTGATCCTGCCCGCCTTAACGGCAAGCTTTCTGTAGTTCTCCGCGGTGTCCTCGAAGCGCTGCTCCTCGTGAGCCTGTCTGGAAAACGCCCTTACTACGCGCACGCCGGAAAGGTTCTCTCGGGTTATCCTCGAAATGCCGTCAAGCTCCTTCTGCTGCTTCTTGAAGAGCTTTACCGTTACCTTCATTATGGGGTACATGATGGCAACAATAGCTATCATCGCGCCGAAGAAGATAAGCGACAATCTCGGGCTGATGGTGAACGCCATCACCGTTGCGCCGATAACAAGGAACGGCGCGCGCACTACCAGTCTTATCAGCATCGCAACTGCGGTCTGCACCTGATTAACGTCGTTGGATATACGCGTTACCAGCGCGGGGGTGCCGAGGCGATCCAGTTCCTTATAGGACAGGGTGTTTATGTGCGCATACAGATCGCCGCGCAGCTTTGTTCCGACTCCCTGCGAGGCAACGCTCGCCACATACTGGCACACCAGCGCGAAGCACAGTCCGCACACCGCAAGCACGATGAGCGTTATTCCGTGCTGTAAGATGTAGTCGCTGTCGCCGTTGGCAATGCCGACGTCGATTATCTCCGCCATGACCAGCGGAACGATAAGCTCGAATATCGCTTCGGTCAGCTTGAAAATAGGACCGAGTATGACATGGAGCTTATAATACTTTAGGTATCTTGCAAGTCTTAGCAAGAACTATCCCTCCCGAAAAATTTTTACGTCCTTATGGGCGCAGCAGCCCAAGGACAGCCATGATAATTATAGTATATTCTGCGCAGTTTGTAAAGCGGATATATCAAAATCTGTTGACATAAACAGTTTTTTGTCTTATGCCGCCATTTATTTGGGCAGGATTATGTCTGTTTTCGGAAAAAATTTTCGCCAAACCCCGCTTTCCCCCCTTGACAAACGGCGCAAAAGAGTATATACTGTATATATCACATATAAACACGCAGAAAGGAGGTCTATCTTGAAGATATTACAAAACAGCGAAGTGCCTATTTATAAACAGATAGCCGCGCAGTTCAAGGACGATATCATGAACGGGGTGATCCCCGAGGGGGAATATCTCCCGTCGATACGCGGCCTTGCGCGGGACCTGAAGATAAGCGTAATAACCACCATGAAAGCGTACGAGCTGCTGAGCGACGAGGGGCTGATATCCCCCGTACAGGGAAAGGGCTACATCGTAAACCCGCAGGACCGCGAGATGGTGCGGGAGCAGCACCTGCGCCTGCTTGAGCAGCATTTGCAGAACGCAATGGAATCTGCAAAGCTTGCTGGGGTATCCCGGGAGGAGCTTATAAAAATGCTCACGGTGCTTTACGATACGGATTAAGGAGTAAAATCATGCTTATATATTCGCAGGACAGAAAAACCGTTTTAGACTGCCGGACGATAAGCGTCACAAGAAATTTCAGCGGAAACAAGGATAAAAAGTACGCGCTCGTCGCAACGGCGGGATACGGCACGATGGTAAACGGCGGCATCGTCGGCACCTACCCCGATGAAAAGACCGCCATGGACGAACTGGAGAAAATATTCGCGGCATTCGAGGGCGGCGCGGTGTCCTACAAACTTTGAAACGACCGCAAAAAAAGGGAGAAATACATCATGGATAACAACTTCTGCGTTAGGGTAAAGGGTCTTACCAAAAAATACAGCAAATTCACCCTCGGCGAGATAGATATAGATTTCCCGATGGGATTTTCCACGGCGCTTATCGGCGCAAACGGCGCGGGCAAAACAACGCTCATCGACGTTATGTGCGGCGTTACCCCCGCAACATCGGGCGGCGCTGAATATTTCGGCGGCGGGGATATATCCGACGAAGCCGTCCGCGAGCGCATCGGCTACTGCGCAAGCACCGCGTTCTTCCCGCAGGGGTGGAACGCAAAGGACATCGCAATTTCCATGGAGCTTGTATATAAAGGCTTCGACCGCAAAAAATTCGCGGAGCTATGCGAAAAGCTCGAGGTCGACAGCGAAAACACCAAGCGCCCCCGCGCCATGTATAAGCAGTCCGACGGCAACCGCATGAGGACTTCCCTCGCGGCGGTATTCGCGCGGGAAACCGACCTGCTGGTGCTGGATGAACCCGGAAGCTCCCTCGACCCGCTTATGCGCGACCGCCTCTGCGACCGTATGCGCGAGTACCTTGAGGACGGCAACGGCGAACGCTCAATAATCTTCTCCACGCACAACATCGCCGACATGGAAAACGCCGCAGACTATGCGGTTTTCATGGATAGGGGAAAGGTCATCGAGCAGGGCTTCGTAGAGGACTTAAAGGATAAGTACATTATCGCCCGCGGAGAAGCGGCGGACTTCGACAGGGCAAAATCCCTGCTTATGTCCCACGACAGCGGAAGAACAATGTTCAGCGGGCTTGCCCTCGCAAAGGACGCCGAAAAACTCGCGCAGTGCGGCGCCGAAAGCGAGCGCCCCACGCTCCAGCAGCTCAGCATAGGTCTGCTGCGCTATGCGGAGGAAAACCGATGAAAGAATACATACGCTCTTTCCGCACGCTCGTGGCGCGCAGCACGATAATGCAGGAAATTTACATGGTAACGGTGTTTTTCGCGATATTCGCGGCCTGCGCGACATCGCTGCGTTTCCTTGAGGACGGCAGCGACCTGAAAAGCTTTATGCTCGGATTTACGCCGATGCTGTGCGTGCTTATCCCCATCACTTCGATAACACTGCTGCAACAAATATTCAACTGCAACAATCCCATCATCCCCGGGTATAAATATTTCCACTCCATATCAGACAGCGCCGCGAAATTCCGCCGCGCGATAATGGTCGGAAATATAATCGCGCTTGTAATCACTGCGCTGAACTGGATCATCGTAAGTATATTCTCGCAGTTTGTACCCGGCAGCGGCGCTGAAACATTTTACAGCAGCATGAACATATTCGCGCCCTGCCTTTCCCTCGCGATGATAGCGATCGTGAATTTCACGGGATTCTGGAAAAGCACTCTGGCAAGGCTGCTGTTTATCCTGCCCGCGTGCGCCGCGGGAGGTTTTGTCGGCGGTTTTTCGGTGGGATACGAGGACGAGGCCGCCGCGGAATTTTCCGCAGGCGGGATAGTTGCCGTTGTTCTGTCAGTCTGCGCTGTGGCGGCGGTCGGCGGGATGATCTTCTCCGCGCTCAACGCCGAAAAGCAATGGAACAAGGAGGGCGAGAAAATTGAAAAGCGCGCTTAAATTCCTGTTTGCCCGCGGGATAGCCAATCATCCAATAAAGTGGATAATAACCCTCGGATTTGCGTTCGTTATGCTCGCCGCGGAGTTTCTGTGGATGGTACCGCAGGGGGAGGAGGATTTCCTGCTCAGCAAGATGATGTTCAATTATGTCATCCAGCTTACCCCGATAATAATTATGATACTGCTCAACTCCGAAACGGCGGGAAACCGCGCGATACGCGCTTTCCCCTGCGCAAAGGCGATGTACACCCGCGCCATTCCTGTTTTTTCGGGAATAATATCCTGCGGCACGACGGCGGTGTTCGTGCTGCTGTATGCGGCGGGGGTGCTTTTCATGGGGGAAAGCCCCGTGCAGATCTCCGAAATGATCGTTGTATCTGTCCCGCTGATGATACTGTATTCGCTGATATGCGGTATCGCGCCGCTGTTCCGATTCGGCGTGCTGATAATGATATATGTGCCTTTACTGCTGAATGTTGTTATCGCATTCCTCCCGATATCAAAGGATATACTGTACAACGGCACGGGGCTGTCGCTGTGGGCGGCGGTGCTGATTTTTGTAGGCGGCGCGGTGGCTTCGGTGGCGATATCCTGCGTTGCGAACAGCATTATTTACAAAAAAGCGAACTTCAAATCGGCGATGATGAACACCGTAACGGCAAAGTGAGGGCGCATGAAATACAACAAGAAAAAGAAAGAAGCGCAGACCGCGCTTCCGAAAATATTAAGGAACCCGTTCATTCCCGCGGCGATAGCGGCCGCGCTGGATGTGCTGATACTCGCGGCGGCGGTGCTGCTGCATATTTTCTCCGCAAAGCTGCCGCGGAGCTATGTTTTTGAAAACGGCGGGATAACCAAGCATTGCTTCACGGATTATTTCGGGGCAGCGGCGGCGGTGGTTATGGCCGTGGGTATCGTGATGGCGGCGCTTGTCATTGCCTCGGGAATAGCGAGGAAGCGCGGCGACGGCGGGTCGGCGGCGTTATTTTCGACGATATCCATGGGGGCGGGGCTGCTTGCGCTGTCGTCGGGGGTATGTATTTTCGCGATGAATTTCGTCGGCGGGGCAACTCCCGAAAGCGTGGCGTATTATGGCTATACCAACGACACCGCGCATATTCTCTTCGCGGAGGAGGAGTATTCTAGCGGGAATACGCTGTGCATTTATGATGTGGATGAAGAGAGCGGAGAAGCGAAGATGCTGGTGCAGACAGAGCTGATGGAGCTTTCGGATAGCGATGAGAGATATAAGTTGTCGAATATCTCGGAGGACGTGCTGTATGTGGCGTTTTCGGATGGCGGGAGATATCGGACGTTTCAGATTGAGTATTAAGGCGGTCATCATTTCGTCTTTGCGGGACACAATACACGCGGTCAAGGGGTCGCACCCCTTGCAGGTCGAGGGCGGCGCCCTCGT